>JBDSOK010000202.1:0-17060 GCA_039914845.1 Nitrospiria bacterium
CCACGGGTCACCTCCACCACCAACTCGATGATCTGCCTGAGCACCGCCTCCTGATCGAGCGTGCAACTGATCGTCTCGCTGATCCGGCGCAACACATCCAGCTCGCGGTCTTTTTGACGCAGGGCGCTCGCTGCAGTGGCGGATGGACGCGGACGGATCGTCATGGCGCGGAATTTTAGCAGGAGGCGGGCAAAGACTCAAACGCAAGCCCTCTTTTATGGGCCCGTCACGATGAGATCATAGGAACCGAAATCGCCGGCGGACGGTGGTGCCACGGCAGACCGGGTGACCTTCACACGATAGGTCGTCGATGCGGTGCCGGTAAACGTCACTCGCGAAGAGAGCGTTTGCGCATCGTTTGGAGGGCAATTGAGTCCGCAGGCGCCATACGTTTTCCCGTCGAAGTTATCCGATGTGCCTACTATACCGTTCGAGGTCACTTCAAGGACCGTATCGGCGCCGTTCGAGAGGCCGGCCACACAGGACAGGGAGACCACATCACAACGGGACGTCTCCACCGTATAGATCCCGGTCTGTCCCGCCGTGAACTGCATCAGATCGATGTCGGCGGGCATTCGGCCGGGAATAGCTCCCGATGGATACAGCGTGTGGTGAGTGGTGCTGCCGACTGAAATCAGTTGGAGCATCGTGTCGTCGCCTGTTTCAAATGAATCGCTCTCAAGTTCAATGAAGAACGCGGCCGTCAAAGAAGTGAGCGAGGGGAACCCGGCTTGCTTCCACCCAATCCAAAAATCTTCGAAGCTGATCGTCGTCGCCGACGAGTCGGTCTTGAGCGTCGTGATGGTGGACCAGATCTGGCTGAAGAGTACCTGTACCGGATCTTCTCCGGGGCCATCGAACGCATCCCAAAGCACCGCCGCCACCGCCAATTCATTGCTGTCGTACCACGTCGTTGAAGCGAACGACGGCCCTTCCAGCTCGAACTGCAGCCGGACGCCCGAGGCCGAGGTGTCGATGTGGACCGGGTCATTGCGGACCACGCTGGAAAAGAATGAGGCCCATCCTTCCGACCAGGCCAAACGCAGATCGAGCGAGGAGTCGTTCAGACGATGTTCGCCGCCGGGAGAGTCGTCCTTGGAATAGATATCCAGGACGTAATGACCGTACTCGTGGAGCAGGACCGCGTCGTCGAATTGATCGGGGTCATCGGCCTGTCCCGAGACGGCGATCACGGCGGGATTGCCGGAGGTATAGCTCGTCCCCGCGGGGCTGCCGGGATACCACGCCCATTCCAAGTCGCGGGTCAGGATGACCGGCACGCTCAGTAAATACGCGGCACCTAAGACACCCTGGTCCAGAATATTAAACGCCCCCGAGGTCGCTTCGCTCGTCGCCGCCAAGCCGAGTGAGAGCGTTTCTCCGGCTCCCGCGTCATCCAGAGCGGGCGACGCCACTCCATACAGAGGCCCACCGGCCGAACGCTTCACCGAGACCTTGTAGTCGGGCGCCGAGGAGAGGACTCTCACATAGATACCGACCCGTCTGGGATTGGTGAAGGCGATCACATACCCGCCGTCGGCGGCGGTCAGCGCATCTCCCAAGACGGCGCCGGTGACGCAGGACACGACTTCGGTCCGCGCAAAGCGGATGGGAGTGGACACGACGTCGACGGTCCATCCGCCGGAGTCGATCACGCGCTTCAGATAGACGGCTGATCCCGAGACGCTCCCCGTGCCGCCGATGTCGGTGCGGTTGTCGAATCCGGCACAGGTGGTCGAGAGGACACGGCCGGCGCCGTGCCCGCAGGAGAACAAGGCCAGGGACAAGACGGTAACCGCGACCCGGGCCGTGAACACCGTCAAGCTTTTTGGGTTTCGAGGGCGGGCGGAGGCGCGTAGAGAATACGATGACAATAGGTGCAGGTCATGATCTTTTCGTTCTTGCGGATATCGGCGATCAGTTGGGGTTGGAGCGACAAGCGACAGCCCTGACAGGTCCCGCTCTTGAGCGCCACCACCGCCAACCCCTTGCGGGTGGCTTTGAGATGTTCATAGGCCTGCCGATTGGCCGTCACCAGTTGCTCCGCGATCGCCCGCGCCTCGCCCCGAAGCCGCTTGGCCTCCGCCTCCATCGCCTGATGCTCTGCGTCGAAGCGCGCGCGCTCCGCCTCATGGTCCTGCCGACGCGCCGCCAGTACGGTCTCGTGTTCCCCGACCGTTTTCTGCCGCACGTCGATTCGGTCCATCAATTCCAGCAGCCGCTCCTCCGCCGTCCCCTTCTCCTGCTGCGCCAGCTCGATCTCGAAGAGGTGGGTCTGGTATTCCTTGTTGGACTTGAGATCGCCAGACCGTGCGCGAAGCTTCTCGATGCGGTCTTCCCGCTCTTTGAGGTCTTGCTCCTTCGCGCGACGATCCCGTTGCAGCGTGTCCAAGTCGGCCTGCACGTCGGCCATGGCGGCTTGCGCCTCTTCCACCGGCTTGGCCGACGCCTCGATCAGCGCGGGCAATTGTCGCTGCTTGTCGAGAATGGCGTCCAATCGGCTGTCGAGTTCTTGGAGCCGGACCATAATGGCAAGTTGTTCGTTCAATCGGGTTCCTATTGTTCGTTGTTAGTTGTTCAGTACATGGGCCCACCAGGGCTCGAACCTGGGACCAACCGGTTATGAGCCGGCAGCTCTAACCAGCTGAGCTATGGGCCCAAATCATCGGGGCGTTCAACGAACGCCCCTATCCCTCCACGAAACTTTTCAACCGCCGGCTCCGGCTGGGGTGCCTCAGTTTCCGCAGCGCCTTCGCTTCGATCTGCCGAATGCGCTCTCGCGTGACTTCGAAATCCTGCCCCACCTCTTCCAAGGTGTGATCGGTCGTCTCGCCGATGCCGAACCGCTTCCGCAAGACCTTCTCCTCGCGCGAGGTCAGCGTCTGCAGGACATTGCCGATCTGTCGCTGGAGGTCGTAGCGGATCGTCGCCTCGAGCGGCGAGGCCACGCGCTTATCCTCGATGAAGTCACCGAGATGACTGTCTTCTTCCTCCCCGATCGGGGTCTCAAGCGAGATCGGTTCTTTGGCGATTTTCAAGATTTTGCGGACCTTGTCGAGGGTGAGGTCCATCTTCTCCGCAATCTCTTCCGGCAGAGGCTCCCGTCCCAATTCCTGTACGAGCAAGCGCGAGGTGCGGATCAGCTTGTTGATCGTCTCGATCATGTGAACCGGGATGCGGATCGTGCGCGCCTGATCCGCGATCGCGCGAGTGATGGCCTGGCGGATCCACCAGGTCGCGTACGTCGAGAACTTGTATCCGCGCCGGTATTCGAATTTATCCACCGCCTTCATCAGGCCGATATTGCCCTCCTGGATCAAATCCAGGAACTGCAAGCCGCGATTGGTGTACTTCTTCGCGATGCTGACCACCAACCGGAGGTTGGCCTCCACCAACTCGCTTTTGGCGCGCTTGATCTTATGGTCGCCATGGTCGAGCTGGCGGATCGAGTCCTTGAGCTCGTCGGTCGAGACCGCCGCTTCCATTTCGGTGGTTCGGAGGATCCGCATCGCATTTCGGTATCCCTTTTCCACCTGCGGGTATTCCGCCTCGCCCAGGCCGGTCTTTTTGAGGAAGAGCTTGAGCGTCCGCGGGTTGTGCTTGAACTTGCGGAACATCAGCAGCGGCTCTTCCTCAGGGTTGCCCAATTGCCGCCGGACGTGGGCCAATTCCCGTTCGGAGCGGGTCACATCCTCGGCCAATGTTTTCAGGCGCCGGACGACTTCGTCCAAGAGACGGGGTTGGAGGTTGAGCGCTTCCATTTTCACCACCAGCCGGTCCTTCGCTTCCTTGACCAGCGGTTTCATCTTCTTTCTTCGCGCTTGGTCTGCGCCGGCTTTCTTCCATCGAATCGTCGCGGCGCTCAATTCGCGATAGGACGCCCGAATCCCCGCCAGCATGTGGAGGATCTTGGCCTTGATCTCGGACGTGTCCCGTTCGCCGGGCCCGTCATCCCGCAACTCGTCGTCGAACCCCGACACCATCTCGGCGAGGCCGATGGTGTCCTGGCGGAGCAATTCGCCCCGCGCCAGCACTTCCTTGACCGTCATCGGCATCCCGAAGACGATCGAGGTCACCTCCCGCTTGCCCTCCTCGATGCGCTTGGCGATTTCGATCTCGCCCTCGCGGCTCAGCAGATGGACGCTGCCGATTTCCTTCAGATAGAGCCGGACCGGGTCGTCGGTGCGGTTGAGAATCCCCGGCGTGAGATCGATCTCCTTTTCCTTCTCATCCTCGAGAAACTCCTCACCGAGTTCCTCCGCCTCTTCGACCTCCTCCAATTCTTCTTCGGCCTCGACCAGGGGAGGGAACCGTCCCTCTTCGGCCGAGTCCACCACCTCGATATCCAACTCCCCGAACATCACCATGATGTTGTCCAATTGTTCGGACGACAGCATGTCGGCGGGCAGGGCGTTGTTCAACTCATCGTAGGTCAAAAACCCCTTCTCTTTTCCCAGCGAGATCAGGTGTTTGACTTCGTCGAGTTTATCGTCTTTGGACATGGACTCTCCCACCTATTCCCCCCCTACCGCTCGCACCGACAACCGGCGCGTTTCATGTAATCGCGCTTTCGCGCGCGTGAATCGATCGAGTTCCTGCTGCAGCGATGTCAGACCGTCGGTGCGGCTTTCCAGTGCCCCGATCGATCGCCGCAGGTCTTGAATGCGGCGTTCGCAACGACTGATCTCAAGATCGATGAGACAATCCTCCACTTCTTTGCCGGACTCGTCATCGGAGAACGAGAGCACGGCGAGTTCGGTAATCGTGCGCGCCACGTCGTCGCGCCCGCTCGCCGATTCCCATAATCCGGAGGCCGACATCGTGTGCGGCGCTCCGGATTCCGGAGGACCGCCGGCCGAAAAGGCCAACTCGACGACCGACCGGATGGCCTGATCGGTGAACGCCTCGAGCCCCAGGCCCCGCACCTGATCCACCGCCAGGCGGCCCTGAACCAACGCGGCCGCCACCATCGATTCGGCCCGTGGACGCACCGCCGCCTGATTCGGCGCCGAGGGCGCCTCGCGGCGGGGAGGAGGAGTCGCACCGGCGCCGCGTCCCATCGCGTCCCGCAACGAGGCCTCGGTCACTTGCACGCGGTCCGCCAGCCAGGCACGATAATGATCGCGGTCGATGGGGTTGGGGAGTGTGGCGATAACCGGGAGCGCCCGCGCGACGGCGTCTTTCTTCGCGTCCACCCGGCGATAATCGCCGCTCGGAGCGAGATGATCCAAGACGAACGCCACCAGGCTAACGCCGCTCTCCAGCGCCGCGCGGAACGCGTCCGGCCCGTCTTCAAAGACGATCCGGTCGGGATCCTTGCCTCCCGGCAGCGAAACCACGTCAACGTGCAGATCCAGCGGGGAGAAGAGCTCGATGGTCCGCATGGCGGCTCGGACACCCGCCGCATCGGGATCGAAGACCAAGACCACCCGCCGCACCAAGCGGCGGATCACGTCGAGGTGGGCGGGGGTCAACGCGGTGCCCAGGGTCGCGACGACGTGGCGAACACCCGCCTGATGAGCCGCCATCACGTCGAAATAGCCCTCCACGACCACGAGGGATCCGGTGGACGCCACCGCCTCACGAGCCCGGTCGAGTCCGAAGAGATGGCGACCCTTGTTGAAGAGCGGCGTATCGGGGGAGTTGAGATATTTGGGCAAGGCGTCATCGAGCACCCGTCCGCCGAACGCCACCACATTGTGGTGGACGTCTCGGATCGGACAGATCACGCGGTGCCGGAAGCGATCGTACCAGCCGCCCCCTTGCGTGCGCGGCGCGGCCAGCCCGGCTTCCTCGACTTGCTGCGGCGTCCATCCCTGGGTCGTCAGCGCGGTCAAGAGATCGTCCCACGACGACATCGCATACCCGAGACCGAACGCGTCCATCGTGTCCGGTGTGAGCTGTCGCCCCTGGAGATAGCGGCGCGCCGCCTCGCCTTCCCGTCCCTCCAGCCGCCGCCGAAAATGCGCGGCCGCCGCCGTGTGGATCTCATAGAGCGTTTGGCGGTGCCGATCGACCCCGGACCCGTCACGATCGGGGATCGGCACTCCGGCCTTGCGGGCCAGCAACTGGACGGCCTCGGGAAATGTCACTGACTCGCGCTGCATCACGAAGCCGAAGAGATCCCCTCCCGCTCCGCATCCGAAGCAATGATAGAGTTGCTTGGCGGCGCTCACCGTGAACGACGGACGTTTTTCCGTGTGAAAGGGACACAAACCCACCGCGTTCTGGCCGGTCCGTTTCAAGGCGACGTACGCGCCGATCACCTCGACCAAATCGACCCGCTCACGAATCGCCCGGAGCACCTCGTCGGAAAACCCTTTTGCCATCGCTGATTGCACTCTGGATGCGCCGCCGGTCGCCGGTGAATCGATTTACCCGGTCGTCAACCCATCCAAGACTCGTTTAACCGCCAGATTGACGGCTCCGCCTTCGGCCCGCCCCTGCAAACGGGGCATCACCGCTTTCATCACCTTGCCCATATCCTTGCCGCCGGTGGCGCCGACCTCGGCCACCGCCTCGCGAACCAACGCCTCGAGCTCGTCGGAAGAAACGGGGGGCGGGAGAAATCCCTGTAAAATGACGATTTCCTGCTCTTCTTTAGCCGCCAGATCGGCGCGGCCGCCCTTGCGAAACTGATCGATGGAATCGCGGCGCTGTTTGATGCCGGACTGGATGACGTCCATGACGTCGGCGTCGGTCAGGGGCTGGCCCTTCCCGCGCTCGATCTCACGATTTTTGAGGGACGACCGGACCATCCGGATGACCGAAAGTTTTTCGGCCTGCCCGGCCCGCATCGCCTCTTTCATCTCTTCGACCAACCGTTCTTGCAGAGCCATTATTCCCCCTATCCGGTTGGTGAACGTCAAAAGAAAGGCATTATACGAGAACGTTTTGCACAGGGTCAATGACGCGCGCCGCGGCTTAACCCGGGGGCCAACTCAACGGACGCCCGCCGAGCAGATGCAGATGGAGATGAAACACGGTCTGCCCCCCGTCTCGCCCCGAGTTCACGACCGCCCGGTACCCCGACGCCGCCACGCCGGTCTTCGCGGCCAATCGCACGAGGCAGGCAAACAACGCCGCCATGATCCCGGTATCGGCCTCACTCATGACCTGCAACCCGTCTACATGTCGTTTCGGAATAATCAGGAGATGAACGGGGGCCTTCGGCGCGATGTCTTGAAAGGCCAGCACCTCGTCGTCTTCGTAGACGATCGTCGCCGGGATTTCATGCCGGACAATGCGGCAGAAGAGACAGGGTGAGTCGCTCATGCGGGCTTCTTTCTCGTGGATCGTCGGGCCGGCGCCGGCGGCTTGGACCTCGCGCGCCGCGGGCCGGCGGTCGGCCTCACCGGACGCCGGGGCTCGGCCGCGCGCGGAGGACGACCGAAGCGCCGCGCCAACTCGTCAAACACCGCCTGGGGGGCGATCTCGTGATGCGCCAGGGCCACCAGGGTGTGAAACCACAGATCGGCGGTCTCCTCCACAATCCGATCGGCCACGCCGTTCTTGGAGGCGATGATGGCTTCCCCCGCCTCTTCAGCGACCTTTTTGAGAATGCGGTCGAGCCCGCCGGCCAGCAGCGAACTCACGTACGACCCCTCGCGCGGACGGGCTTTGCGGTCTTGGATCACCCCATAGACGCGCGACAGAATGGCCTGGTCCTCAGGCAACTCGGCCTCATCCCATGTGTCGCCGTTCGCGGAGCGAAAGAAACAGGATACCTTCCCGGTATGACATGCCGGCCCTTCCTGATCGACCTCGACCAGCAGGGCATCGCCGTCGCAATCGAGCCGCAGCGAGACGACGCGCTGCACGTGGCCCGACGTGTCCCCCTTCTTCCACAGACTGCGGCGCGAACGGCTCCAAAAATGGGTGAACCCGGTTCGGCGCGTGAGCGTCAGCGATTCGCGATTCATGTACGCGACCATCAGGACGCGCCCGGTCACCCGTTCCTGCACAATCGCCGGAACCAGCCCCGCCTCATCGAACCGAATCGCTCCCCAAAGAGCCTCGGTCTCGCTCTGCCGTTTTTTCATATGTCGTTGACTCCCAAAACGCCGGCTTTTACTTCGTTTTCATCTCATGACATCGAGAGCCTGTTCAGGAGGGGTCAGATACAAGGCGGAGGGAGGCGTCGCGCCCGGAGCGTACTGGTTCGTACGTGAGGACGCGACGCCGACCGACAACGCCGTAGATGGCCCCTCATGGACAGGCTCACACCGGACGCACGACGATACGGCGGCCGGCCAGATACGCCTTCACCTCCGCAATCGACAGCCGCCGATCGTGAAAGAGCGACGCCGCCAGGACCGCGTCGGCCCCGCCCTGTACCAACGCCTCGTAGAAATGATCGAGGGTGCCGGCTCCCCCCGAGGCGATCACCGGCACCGGCACCGCCGCCGACACCCCCCGCAAGAGATCCAGATCATACCCCGCGTGCGTCCCGTCGCGATCGACGCTGGTGAGCAAGACTTCGCCGGCGCCCAATTCCACGGCGCGCACGGCCCACGTCAGCGCGTCCAGTCCCGTGGAGCGCCGCCCGCCGTGTGTCAGGACGTCCCAGCGCCCTCCCGCCGCGGCCCGTGCATCGATCGCGATGACGATGCATTGGCTGCCGAAGCGCTCGGAGGCCTCGCGGAGAAACTCCGGGCGCTCCACTGCCGCACTGTTGATCGAGACTTTATCCGCACCGGCCAGCAGCAGGGCGCGGATATCCTCGACCGTCCGGATCCCGCCGCCCACCGTCAACGGCATGAAGACACGCTCGGCAGTGCGCCGGACCACGTCGAGGAGAATCGGGCGGCCGTCCGAGGAGGCGGTGATGTCCAGAAAACAGAGTTCGTCGGCGCCCTCGCGGTCGTATCGCTCCGCCGCCTCCACCGGGTCTCCGCTGTCGCGCAACTCGACGAAGCGGACCCCTTTGACGACCCGGCCGTCTTTGACGTCGAGACACGGAATGATCCGCTTGGCGAACGTGCACGATCCCCCGGACACGAGCGGCGGCGCCGCGTTCATGCGCCGCCCTCGGCCGCCGCGTTCGCCTCGCGCAACGTCAGCGTGCCCCGGTAGAGCGCCTGGCCCACGATCGCGCCCTCGATGCCCTTGATCCGCGCCAGCGCCCGAATGTGGTCGGCGGTCGAAATGCCCCCCGATGCGAGCACCGGCGTGGGGGTCGCGCGCGCGACGGCATCGAGCGCGTCGAGGTTCGGCCCCTGCTGCGTCCCATCGCGCGCAATATCGGTATACAACAGCGCGGCCGCTCCGGCTTCGGACGCCTCGCGGGCCAGGTCGAGCGCGGAGCGATCGGTCGCTTCAAGCCAGCCCTTGACGGCCACCCATCCCTCACGGGCATCGATCGCCACGACGATCTTGCCGGGAAAGTAGCCGCAGACCTCGCGCAAGAATTCGGCATCCAACGCGGCCCGCGTGCCCAAGACCACCCGATCGGCTCCGGCATCCAGGTAGGACTCGATCGTCGACATCTCGCGCAGCCCCCCGCCGATTTGTATCGGCAGATCGACCGATCGCAGAATCGCCGTGATCGCCGCTTCATTGCTCGGCCGGCCGTCGAGCGCGCCATCCAGATCCACGACGTGCAGACGGCGGGCGCCCTCTTCGGCCCACCGTCCCGCCATAGCGGCGGGATCGTCACCGTACACCGTTTCCCGGTCGAACCGGCCCTGAAATAAGCGGACGCACCGACCGCCCTTGATATCAATGGCCGGGATAATGGTCATGAGACCGCCCGCGCGGCGCCCACGCCAGGCGATGCCGCGAATCGGGCCAGGAGCGCGGAACCGATCGCCTGGCTCTTCTCGGGATGAAACTGGCAGGCGAGCACGTTGCGCCGGGCCAACACCGAGGCAAAGCGCACGCCGTACGCGGTCTCGGCCGCCACCGCCTCAGGATCATCGGGCACCACATAATAGGAGTGGACGAAGTAGAAATAGGCGCCGTCCGGAACCTCCGCCAAGGCAGGAGGCCGCCGCGTCATCGTGACCGTGTTCCACCCCATGTGCGGGATCTTCAACCCGGCCATGGCCGGATCCCCGGCGGGAAACCGGACCACCCGCCCCGGAATCACCCCCAGCCCCGGGTGGCGGCCGAATTCTTCGCTCTCGCTCATCAAGAGTTGCATCCCCAAACAGATGCCGAGGAACGGCGTCCCCGCCTCGATCGTCTCGCGAATGGCCGGCGCCAATCCCAGCCGGGTGAGATGCTCCATGCCCGCCCGGAACGCGCCGACCCCCGGCAGGACCACGCGCTCGGCCCGGCGGATGCGGTCCGGATCGGCGGTCACCTCCACCGCGTGCCCCAACCGCTCGAACGCTGTGTGGATGCTGCGCAGATTGACGACTTGATAATCGATGATGGTGATCATGGTTTGGTGTGCAGATCGTGGTTTTTTGTCGGTTATCCGTTATTCGTTGTTCGTCCGACAACCAACAACCAACAACGAATCACGCCCCCTTCTATTCCAACCTCCCCTTGCTCGACGGCACGCCGACGACGCGGGGATCAAGACGCGTGGCTTGCTCGAGCGCGCGACCGAACGCCTTGAAGGTCGCCTCCAACATGTGGTGGCTGTTCTTCCCATACGGCACGTCGAGGTGAATGGTCAGACCGGCATGGACGGACAGCGCTTCGAAAAAGTGCTCGATCAATTCGGTATCGAACGCTTGGATTTTGCGGGCGGTCAACGGCACGCGATAGACGAGGTAGGGGCGCCCGGAACAATCGATCGTCGCCCGGGCGAGCGTTTCGTCCATCGGCACCGCCGCGGACCCGAACCGCCGAATGCCCGTCTTCTCGCCGAGCGCCTCCTTGAGCGCCTGCCCCAGCACGATGCCCAAGTCCTCGACGGTATGATGGCCGTCAACCTCCAGATCACCGGACGCGCGCACGGTCAGATCCACCAGCCCGTGCTTGCCCATCACCGTCAGCATGTGATCGAGGAACGGCATCGAGGTGGACACGCGCGTGACGCCGCGGCCGTCGAGATCGAGGGCGATGCTGATCGCGGTCTCGGCGGTCTTGCGTTCCACCGTCGCCCGCCTGGGGGCCGGGCCCCCGCGCGCCGCCCGCGCCGGAACGGCGACGGGCCGCTTGCGCTTAATCATCGGGCCGCATGCGAATATCGACGGCCTGGGCATGGGCTTCGAGGCCTTCCGCGCGCGCGATCAGCACGACTTTATCGGCGAAACGCCGGAGCGCGTCCTGCGAAAAGGCGATCAAGCCGCTCTTCTTGGTGAAATCGTCCACCGACAGCGGAGAAAAGAACCGGGCCGTTCCTCCGGTCGGGAGCACGTGGTTGGGCCCCGCCAGATAATCGCCCAAGGCCTGCGGCGTGTGGTGGCCCAAAAACACCGACCCCGCGTTTTTGACGAACTTGAGCACTTTGTACGGCCGCTCGATGGCCAGCTCCAAGTGTTCCGGCGCCACGTCGTTCGCGATCGCGATCGCGTCCAGGATCTCGGGGACCACCATCGCGATGCCGCGGTTCTTGATCGAGGCTTCGGCGATTTTACGGCGTTCCAATTTGGCGATCTGCAACACCAGCTCCTTCTGGACCTTTTTGACGAACCCATCGGTCGTGGCGACCAGAATCGTCCAGGCCTCCTCGTCGTGTTCCGCCTGCGACAGAATGTCGGCCGCGATGTGGGCGGGGTTGGCCGTCTCATCCGCGATGATGAAAATCTCGCTCGGCCCCGCGATCATGTCGATATCCACCACGCCGTAGACCAGGCGCTTGGCGGCGGCCACGAAGGCATTGCCGGGCCCGACGATCTTATCCACCCGCCGGATGGTTTTGGTTCCGTACGCCATGGCACCGATCGCCTGCACGCCGCCGATCCGGTACACCTCGTGAATCCCGACCAGATCGGCCGCCACCAGCACATAGGGATTGATGTCGCCCTTGGGGGTCGGCGTGCACATCACGACGCGCTCCACCCCCGCGACCTTCGCCGGAATCCCGTTCATCAGGACCGACGACGGATACGCGGCCTTGCCTCCCGGCACATACAGACCCGCCGACGTCAGCGCGCGGAGTTGCTGGCCCAAGGTCACCCCGCCCTCCTCGAAACTCCAGGAGTGCGATTGC
Source organism: Nitrospiria bacterium (assembly GCA_039914845.1). Classification (GTDB taxonomy): domain Bacteria; phylum Nitrospirota; class Nitrospiria; order 2-01-FULL-66-17; family 2-01-FULL-66-17; genus 2-01-FULL-66-17. The sequence continues at coordinate 12,110 of JBDSOK010000202.1, forward strand.
TGCTTGGAGTGAAAGGCGTAGATGCGGTCCGCGGCCAAGCGCAACGCATCGACCACCTTGGGGTCGGTCTTGGCCAGGGCGGCCGCGCGCTCCTCCACGGTGATCAGGAACCGCTTGGGCGCCAGCGCCATCTTGTCGAATTGCTTGGTGTATCGCGACACGGCCGCGTCGCCCTGCGCCTTGACGTCGTCCAAAATGGCCCGCACCTTCTGCTCGACCTTCCGATCCTCGGGCTCGCCGCGATTGATCAGCTTCTCGAGATCTTTCCGGCCCGCTCCGGAACGCAGCTTAATCACCTTCATCATCATAGAGAGTCCTCTCTTGTGTCGAACCCAGTGCACCGGGTCATCCCGGACCGGCGAACAGCCCTCACAGCGTCTTCTCGGTGGAATGACACAGCGCGGCCATGCCCTCCACGATCTCGTTCACCCGCCGATATTTGATCTTGAGACTGGCCCGGTTGACGATCAACCGCGCGGTCGATCGGACAATCTCGTCCACGATGACCAAATGGTTCTCTTCCAAGGTCTTCCCGGTCGACACCAAATCGACGATGCTTTCGGCCAAGCCGATTCGCGGCGCCAGTTCCACCGCGCCCGACAGCTTGATCAGCTCGATCGGCATGCCGCGTTGCGTGAAGTAGCGTTCGGCGATGTTCGGGTACTTCGTCGCCACACGCCGCTTGCCGGGACGCAGACGGCCGAGCCCGTCCTTGGGCTCCGCCCAGACCACCCGGCACGGACCGTAGGCCAGATCCAGCGGCTCATACACCTCTTTGGGATGCTCGAGCAACACGTCCTTGCCCGCCACCCCCACATCGGCCGCGCCATACTCCACATAGGTGGGCACATCCACCGCGCGGACCACCATGACGGTCACCTCGGCCTGCTCGGTGTCGAAGAGCAAGCGGCGCGTATCGCGATCCAACCCGCGCGCGCGGATGCCGATGCGGCCGAACAATTCGATCGTAGGATCGAGCAGGCGCCCCTTGGGAAACGCGACGACGAGAGAGGTTCGGCTCACGCCGCGTCGCGCTGCCGGCTGATGACCGCACCCACCCCGGACAACTTCGCCTCCATGCGCTCATACCCGCGATCCAAGTGGTATACCCGCAGCACGCGGGTCTCGCCTTCCGCCGCCAACCCGGCGACGACCAGGCAGGCGCTCGCGCGCAGGTCCGACGCCATCACCGGGGCTCCGCTCAAGCGCGGCACGCCGCGCACGACCGCGTGGTTGCCGTCCACCTGAATATCGGCGCCCATGCGGCGCAGTTCCGCCACGTGCGTCATCCGGCTTTCGAACACCGTCTCGGTCACGACGCTCGCGCCGTCGGCCGTCGCCATCACGGCCATCATTTGCGCCTGCATATCGGTGGGAAACCCGGGATACGGCGCGGTCTTCACATCCACGCCGCGCAGCGGGCGGGTGCGCCGGACGCGGAGCCCCTCGGCATCGACCGTCATCTCAACCCCGGCCTCGCGAAGTTTCGCCAGCACCGCTTCGAGATGTGCGCCGATCCCGCCGCGCAGCAAGACGTCGCCTCCGGTGACCGCCGCGGCCGCGAGATACGTGCCGGTCTCGATCCGATCGGGCATGACGCGGTACGCCCCGCCCGTCAGAGCCGCCACGCCTTCGATCGTCACCACGTCGCTGCCGGCACCGCGAATCTTGGCGCCGCGGGCGATGAGGGCGTTGGCCAGATCGACGATCTCCGGTTCGCGCGCGGCCTGTTCGATGGTCGTCGTGCCCTCGGCGAGCGTGGCGGCCATCATGAGATTCTCGGTACCGGTCACGGTGGGCACGTCCAACGCAATCTGCGCGCCCCGAAGCTTGCCGGCCTTGACCCGGATATAGCCGTGTTCGATGGACACCGCGGCGCCCATGCGCTCCAAGCCGCCGAGGTGGAGATTGACGGGCCGCGCGCCGATCGCGCAGCCGCCGGGCAACGACACCGTCGCCTCGCCGCATCGCGCCACCAGAGGACCCAGCACCAAGATCGACGCGCGCATGGTTTTGACCATCTCATACGGCGCGTCGACGGCGTGGAGCGACGACGCCTGGATCGTGACGCGTCCGTCGCCGTCATCCTCCACCGTCGCTCCCAGGTGCCGCAACAACTTGAAGATGGTCGCGACATCCTGAAGACGCGGGACGTTGGAAAACGTGCACGGCTCCTCGCTCAGCAGCGCCGAGGCCAGAAGCGGCAGCGCCGCGTTCTTCGCCCCGCTGATCGGGATGTCTCCCGACAAGCGCCGCCCGCCGTGAATGACGATCCGATCCATCAGCCGCGCGCCCGCGTCGTGATCACCCGGGGAATCCCGGAAAAGTCTTCATCGACCCGATCAACCGGGTACCCGGCGCGCGCCGCCAGGTCGCAGACCGCGGCCGCCTGTCCGAACCCCACCTCCACCACCACCGCCCCTCCGGGAGCGAGGACGCGCGCCGCCTCCGCGAAGATGCGCCGATAGAAGTCCAGCCCGTCGACTCCGCCGCGCAACGCCAGTGACGGCTCGTGGCGAACCTCGGGCTGGAGATCGGCGAATTCATGGTCGGCGACGTACGGGGGGTTCGAGACGATCAGATCGAACCGGACATCGAGCGCCGCCAGCGGTTCCAGGAGATCTCCCGCCAGAAACCGCACCCGATCGGCAAGCCCCAGCCGGCCCGCATTGGCGGCGGCGACGTGCAAGGCGGCGGTCGAGCAGTCGGTCGCGTACACGACGGCGGTCGGACACGCGGCGGCAAGCGCCAAGGCGATGCACCCGCTGCCGGTCCCCACGTCCGCCACCACCGTCGGGCGGTTCCACCATGTCATCACGCGAGTGGCCGCGGTCACCACTCCCTCGGTCTCGGGCCGTGGAATCAAGACCTCCGACGTCACGCCGATCTCCAATCCGCAGAAGGTTTCACTGCCGGTCAGGTACTGCGGCGGCACCCGCCGCGCGCGACGACCGACCGCGTCATCCATCCGCTCGGCCTGCGCGGGCGTCAACGCACTGTCGGGATCGAGATGCCACGCATGGCGCGGCCCGGCCAGCACGAACGCGAGCAGGGCCTCCGCCTCCCGGCGAGGCGCCTCGACGCCCGCGCGCGCCAGGCGGTCGGCTCCCCACCGGATCCAGGCCGCCCGCGTGCGGGTCACATCCGTTGAAGTTGGTCGGCTTGTGTCCACGCGTGTAATGCGTCGATCAAGGTATCCAGATCGCCGCTCAAGACCTGATCCAGCTTATGCAGCGTGATCCCCACCCGATGATCGGTCACGCGATTCTGGGGGAAATTGTAGGTCCGGATTTTTTCGCTGCGCTCGCCCGTTCCCACCTGCGCTTTGCGATCTTTGGCGATCTCCGCCTCCTGCCGTTCCCGCTCCACCTCCACCAGACGGGATCGCAGGATACGGAGGGCCTTCACGCGGTTTTTCAACTGCGAGCGCTCGTCCTGGCAATTGACGACCATTCCCGTGGGCAGATGCGTGATGCGCACCGCGGAATAGGTGGTATTCACGCTCTGTCCGCCGGGACCCGACGAGCAAAAGGTATCGATGCGCAAATCCTTGGGATCGATTTGGTACTCGACTTCCTCGACTTCGGGGATGACGGCCACGGTCACGGTGGAGGTATGGATGCGCCCTCCGGCTTCGGTCACCGGCACCCGTTGCACCCGGTGCACCCCGCTTTCGAACTTGAGCCGGCTATACGCCCCCTGGCCCTCCATCAACACGATGGCTTCCTTCATCCCGCCGATCCCGGTCTCGCTCGAGGAGACCAGTTCGACGCGCCACCGCCGGGCCTCGGCGTACTTCCCATACATCCGCAACAACTCAGCCGCGAACAACGCCGCCTCGCCCCCGCCGGTTCCGGCACGAATTTCCACGAAAATATTCTTGTCGTCTCGGGAATCCTTGGGCACCATCGCCAGCCGCAACGCTTCTTCCATCACCAGACGGCGGGCATCCAGCGTGTGGGTCTCCTCAGCCACCAACTGACGAAGACCAGGATCGGTCTGCGGATCGGCGGCCAAGCGCTGGGTTTCGCGGATCTCTTCCTGGAGGGCGCGATAGGCCTCGTACCGCGCCACCACATCGGCCATAGCCGATCGCTCCTTGGCCACCCGCTGGAGTTCCTGATGATTGTTCACCACCGCCGGATCGGCAAGGCTCCGCTCCAGCTCGGCCCAACGCGAAGCCATCGCGTCAAGCTTGGCGATCAGGGGATTCGGTTTCTCGGTCACGATCGGCATGGGCAGGGAATGTTCCTCGCGCGATCCGCGCGCCGCGGAGACCGTTCATGGCCCGTGGGTTAGGCCTGCTTGCTGTATTTCTTCCGGAATCGCTCGACCCGCCCTTCGGTGTCGATGATCTTCTGCGTACCGGTGAAGAAGGGATGGCAGGCGGCACAAATTTCGACCCGAATGTCTTTAGCGGTTGATCGAGTTTTGAGGACACTCCCGCACGCGCACCCGATCGTCGCCTCCTGATAGGTTGGATGAATGTCGGCTTTCACGCGCTCCCCTTTCCTATCTCATTGAAATTACATGATAAAACAACAAAATCGTCCCTCACGAACGCCGTATTATACCGCGCAGCATTCTGTTTTACAAGGGAAAAGTCTCGCCGGCCCTGACATCATCTGTTCTTTTTTGGGTCCTCAACGGTTCTTTCGAAATTATGTTGGAGTCGTGCGGTATTGGAGCCTGTTCAGGATGGGCCGGATGCAAGGCGGAGCGAGCACCGGAGCGGAGCGTACTGTATCGTACGTGAGCACCGGAGCGCAGCGACAACGCAGTAGACGGCCCGTACTGGACAGGCTCCGAGCGGGTTGCGGGGAGCCGCGGCGGTGTGCTACCCTCCCGCGATGCTTCGTCTGCTCGCGCTGCTCGCCTGGGGGGTGTTCGCGTCTGGGTGCACTCGCGGGGAACCCACCCTTCTCGCCATCGCCGTTCACCCCGCCAATCC
>JBDSOK010000243.1:0-3133 GCA_039914845.1 Nitrospiria bacterium
CCATCGTCATCCCGCTGTTCAACGAAGTCGAGAATCTCGACGCGTTGAGCGAGCGCGTCTTCGGCGCGATCACGCGGTTCGGGCTCGACGCCGAGGTGCTCTACGTGGACGACGGCAGTCGCGACGCGAGCGAGGCCGCGTACCACCGCCTGTGCCGCGCCTATCCGCGGCTCCGCGTGATTCGTTTGCGGCGCAACTTCGGCCAGACCGCCGCGATGGCGGCGGGGTTCGACCATGCGCGGGGCTCGGTCATCGTCGTCCTGGACGGGGATCTGCAGAACGATCCCGACGATATTCCGCGCTTGCTCGCCAAGCTGGACGAGGGGTACGACGTCGTCAGCGGTTGGCGGAAAGACCGCCGCGATTCCTGGACCCGGGTGCTGCCGTCTCGCTTCGCGAATTGGCTGATCGGGCGCGTCACCGGCGTGGTCCTGCACGATTACGGCTGCTCGCTCAAAGCATATCGCGCGGAGGTGATCCAGCACATCCCGCTCTACGGTGATCTGCACCGCTTCATTCCCGCGCTGGCCAGCATCTACGGCGCGACGATCGCGGAACTGCCGGTCCGCCATCATCCCCGGGAGCACGGGACCAGCAAGTACACGCTGGCGCGGACCTTCCGCGTCATCATGGATCTGGTGCTGGTGAGCTTCTTGAAAAATTACGCACAACGCCCGATGCACGCCTTCGGTTGGGCCGGGGTGCTGATGATGTGGACGGGCCTGAGCATCGATCTCTACCTCGCGGTTCAGAAACTCGCGTTCGGCGTGCAGCTCGCCAACCGGCCGCTGCTGCTCTTCGGCACCGTGCTCATTCTGGCGGGCTTGCAGGTGGCGAGCCTCGGCATCTTCGCGGAAATCCAGATCCGGACCTACCACGAATCGCAGGGCAAGCCGATTTACACCGTGCGCGAAATCATCGCGTCGGGAGAAACGGTCGATTCATGAAGCGGGCCGCGCTCCTGGCGTTGAAAATCGGCGTCACCCTGGGATTGCTCGGCTATCTGGCCTCGCGCATCGAATTGCGCGCGGTGGCGGAGATCGTGGCCGGGGCCTCGTGGGGATGGGTGGCGGCCGGCTTCGTGCTGTACCTCGCGTTGCAGGGACTCTGCGCGTGGCGCTGGCTCTGTCTGGCGCGGGTTCTTCATCTGGAAGGGACCTGGCGGCGGTTTACCCGCTATTACTATATCGGGATGTTCTTCAATCTCTTTCTGCCGACGGGGGTGGGCGGAGACGTGTATCGCTGCTATTATCTCGCGCGGTCGGCGGACGATTGGAAGCGAGCCATCGTCTCGGTGCTGGCCGACCGGGGGGTGGGATTCGGAACGATGTGCGGCATCGCCTTGGTTGCCTGGCTGGTGTTCGGTGAGGTCCGCGTGCCGAGTTGGATGGGCTGGGCGCTGGGCGGCGTGGCGGCGGTCGGCCTGATCGTGCTCGCGGCGGCGTGGGCGGCGAAAGGCCGGTTGGCGGCGGTCCGGCAGTCCATGCCGCTGGTCGCGGAATTGTTTCGACGGCCCGGCGTCCTGATGTGGGTGGCGGTGCTGTCCATTCTCTTACAGACCCTGGTCGTGATCGTGAACATCTTCAACGGCCGGGCGCTCCACCTGGAGATTCCGATCGCCTTTTACTTTCTCCTCATTCCCCTGGTGGCCGTCGCGACGATGATCCCGGTCAGTCTCAACGGTCTGGGCGTGCGGGAAGGCGCGTTCGTGTTCTTCCTGGCCCAGGTGGGGGTGCCCGAGGCGCAGGCGCTTTCCCTCGCCCTGCTCTGGCTGGCGATCCTGATCGCATCGAGCCTGATCGGAGGCCTGGTGTGGATCGTCACTCCCGCGCCGCCGCGCGCGCCCTCAGCGTCGCGTTAGCGAGCCGACGTCCACCGCATGCCGGCCATGGCTACATATCGGATGTAGTCGTACCGCAGATCGTTGGTGTCCTGATCCCCTGACCGTATGTCGGTCCAGAGCGCCCAGCGCGGATCGACCGCCCACTCGCCCGTCAACGACCAGTGGAATGATTGAAACGTTTTCCTCGGTTGAAGGGGGTCCTCAAACGCGAACGCGTTGGGATAGTCTCTATCGGTATAGCCGACTGCGGCGGCGAGCCGCCCGCGCCCTCGGCCTCCGGCGATGCCGCGTACCGTGTACTGGTGTTCGGTGTAGTCGTTGTAGCCGGCGTACGCGTCCGACCGGAGGGTGAGTTCGTAGTCGAGCATGACGCGGAGGCCCCTGTGGAGTCGGTTGCGCAGCGAAGCGCCGAACGCGTGATACGTGTACGTCACCGCCGACGCCGTAAGCGCGCCCTGGAGATCGCGGGAGGGGCGCTCGTCATAGTCCCGGATCGAGTAATCGTACGAGAGGTCGAGCCTGACGGGTTTCGCAAGCCGCATCTCGGCGTCTCCGCCGAGCCGGTAATAGACGTGGTCGAGCTGGGACACCACGCCGGGATCGTCGTAATCGCGTTGCGCGGCCTCGGCCTTGATCGTGTATTGAAGGATCGAGAACTCGTCGGTCCACTCCGCCTCGATTCCCACGGTCCGGTAGCTGTACCGATTCGCGATGTCGGTTCCGGCGGTCGTGGTTTTGTCGAGTCCCGAATCGTGATCGACGTACACCTGCCGGTGGACGCCGAGGTACGGCGTCATCGCCAGCGTCGCGCGACGGGCCGGTTCCGAGGGAACGAACGCGGTCCGGAGTCTGAGCCGGTGATCGTACTCGTTGGCGTTGGCGAGATCGTCGCCGTACCAGCGTCCGTCGAAGCGGTAGGACGGCTCGACGCGCAGGCGGCGCGCGAGCGGCGCGCGGTAACCGATGTCCAGGAGCGTGGGGATGAAAAAGCCCGATCGCGCATCGGGGACGACCGGCGGGTCCCCGACGGCCGCATAGTCCGTGTACGGCGCGCGCGGCGCCCGATACACGTTGCTGTCGTAGCCCAGGCCGACTTCGGCGGCCACCGACCAGGGCGTGTGGTCGGCGGGCGGGTTTGCCGCGTCGGTCGGGGCGGCGGCGCCGAGCGTCGTCGCGATGAACGCGAGGGCGAGGCGGTACAGGGGGCTGCGCATCGGGGTGTTCCTTTCTTGTCAGGGTTCGGGATCCAGCGCGGCCAACTCGGCGCTGATCCTGCGATCGTCCGGTTTG
>JBDSOK010000275.1:0-3368 GCA_039914845.1 Nitrospiria bacterium
AAAAAGAGCGTCTTCTGCGCCTTGCTGACCCGCGCCTCAAGCCGTTCCGACCGGGAAATCTTTCCGGCTTTATCCATGTCGTTCGTGAACATGGCGGTCTCCCGTTCCCGAGGTCGAGTGTACGGCATTATGCCGTACATGTCAACCGAGTCCGCTTGGGGTCAAATCGTTCATCTTGAGCGCGACCAGCCCCGGCCGTGAATGTGAGTCGCCGTCTGCCGAAGCCTTGGCGCGCTTATATCACAGTGAACGATCAGCCGTAAAGCTCGGAACGGCTCCGTCCGGCAAAACTAAAGAGTAAAGATTTGACCCCGAAGTCTTTGCGGGTACAACTCATCCCGCTGAAGAGACCCGCGTTACCTTGGGAGGATGTATGAACCGACGATCTAGAGTCCACACGGTGGTTCTGCTGGTAATGCTCGTGGCCTTGCTTTCCTGCTGTACTCCACCCCCCTACCGGATGCATCCCGACTTCATGACCCGCATGGAGAAAATGCGAACGATCGGGCTGGCGACTCCGGACATCAAGATCTACTCCCTGAGCGCGGGCGGGGTTCGAGAACTCAGGGACGACTGGAGCGCCGAAGGCCAACAGGCGGTTCGGGAGGCGGTCGTCGCATCCTTCAAGCAGCGCCACATCGCCGTGGTCCCGGTTCAGCGGCAAGACAGCGGCGCAGAAATGGCCGACCTGCAAGCCCTGTATCGTGCGGTGAGCGACAGTGTGTTGGATCACACCTATTCGGAGACCGAACGGTTTCCGCACAAGATGAAGCGTTTTGACTATACCGTGGGATCGGTAGAGAAGGTTTTGAAGGGAAGCGGGGCGGACGGCATGGTCATCGTCTACGCGTTCGACGAAATTTCGACCGCCGGCCGCAAGACGCTCAAGGTTCTGACCAGCCCCTTGAGCATGATCACCGGGATCAAGCCGCGATCCGGATACTCGGCGATGAGTGTGGCGCTGGTGGCGGCATCCGGCGAGGTGCTCTGGTATAACATCCACGCGAACGAAGGCGGCTACGACCTCCGGGAACCCGGTAGCGCGGCGTCCTTCCTCAAACTCGTGCTGCTCGGTTTTCCGAGGCGGCCGTCATGAGGCGTCACATCCTGATTTTCGTCGCGCTCGTCCTGGCCATCTCGGGATGCGCCACGACGCGTCTGGCCCCCGTTTCCTCGGGCGACGTCGCTTTCGAGCAAGATGAGAAGCGACTCTGGGCGCGGGCCAAAGAGGAGACGGACGCGCTGAAAAACGGCGGCGTGCTCTATGAGGATCACGCGCTGAATCGCTATCTCAATCAGGTGGCCAGAAAATTGGTCCCCGCCGACACGTTTCGCTCGATCCCCTTCGTGATTCACGTCATTCGCAACCCACACCTCAACGCGTTTACGATGCCCGATGGAGCGATCTACATCCACACCGGACTGCTCGCCCGGATGGAGAACGAGGCCCAGCTCGCCACGCTATTGGCCCACGAGATGACGCACGCCACCCATCGCCATGCCATTCGAGAGTTCCGCAGCACGCGGAATAAAGCCGCGTTCTTCGCAACCATGAGCTTTACCATCGGAAGCGTTCCGGTGGTCGGCGGCCTGACGAATCTCATGGGATCGCTCGGATCCCGAGCCGCAATCTCCGGCTATTCCCAAGCCATGGAGACCGAGGCGGATACCGAGGGATTTCACCTTTTGCGTCGAGCCGGCGACGACCCGACCGAGGCGCCGAAACTCTTTGATCATCTCTTGGACGACACCAAGGAAGAGGGGGTCGCCGAACCGTTCTTTTTCGGCACGCATCCCCGACTGAGCGAACGGATCGGTAATTACACCCGGTTAATCAAGGACCTTCCCCCCGCAGCACGGAAGGGAGCCCGCCACCCCGAGGCATTTCTCGACGCGACACGGCGGCTGCTGCTGGAGAACGCGCACCTCGATATCAAGGCCGGCCGGTTCGGACCCGCCGAGCGAGCTGCAAAAAAATCCCTGGCCTCTCGTCCCAAGACCGCCGGCGCCCATCTGGTCCTTGGTGACATCTACCGGCAACGGAACGCCGAGGGGGATATGGATCTTGCCAAGACCCACTACACCCGGGCGATCGGGCTCGATGCGACGAACCCGGCGCCCCATAAGGGACTTGGACTGGTGCATTACCGGCTCGGGGACAAGGCGGCGGCAAAAAAGGCGCTTCGAGCCTATCTGACCGGCGCCCCATCGGCCCCGGATCGGGGATACGTCGAGGAAACCATTCGCCAGATCGACGGGAGAACTCAATGAGACGACGCGCTGTGGTGGTGGGCCTCTTGCTGTGTATCCTCGCCGGCTGCGGGCACTGGTTGCGGGTCGGCGGTCCCTATACCTCGACCGCCGACGGAATTTCGCTCGAATTCCCCGACGGGTGGATGCGGAGCAACACGGAAAAAGACGTGGTCCTCATCACCCGCGACGGCGTCCTTCTCCAATACATGATGGTCCAAACGTTCCACGTCAACGACGCACTCAGATTTACCAAGAAGAAATTCCGTCGGGACATGCTTCCGCAAGAGGTCGCGGAAGTAATTCTCGATAACAAGGCATCCAACCCCTCCACCTTGACCTTCAAGGTGGAGGAGAACGTGCCGGCAAAGGTCGGAGGCCGCCCGGGGTTCAGGGTGTCCTATACCTTCAAGAACAAGGACGGTCTGCGGCTCAAGGGCCTCTACTACGGCACCCTCGTTGACGACCGCTTTTACGGCATCAGTTACACCGCCGCCGCGCGACACTACTTCGATCTCGATCGCAAGACCTTCGAGAATGTCTTCCGCACGTTTCGAATCGACCAAGCCTCCTAGACGAGCGCTCCATGCAGGGCATCAAGGAGAATATTGGCCACACATCATCTCCAACTGGACCGCATAGACCACCCGCACGCAGCTCCAGAGGCACGTCTTGCATTGGCCATTTGTTGTCCCTACGCATCCCGAAACGCGTCCCGCAGCAACTGACTCTGTCTGGCGAACGCGCCGCGGGCGTCCTTGGGGGCTTTCATCAGCGCGATTTCTTGCGCCATCAAACGAGCGAGATGCATCGTATGTGCGTCGAGACTTCGCAGTTGCCGCTTGTAGAGCGGATGATCGAGGTTGATGTAGATGACGGCGCCTTCGGTAAAACACTCCGGGCTGTCTTCTCCGAAACGGTCGCGGCAACAGGTGATGCCGGTGTGGCCCAGTTTGAGCCGCTGGATGGGTGCCCCGACTCGTGGAGAGCCGTCGCGTGACCGGAGAGGCTACTCTCCGTATTCGAAGCTTTTGATGATGTAGCCTCCCGACTTCTCGTCGAACTCGAGCTGTAACAATTGGCGCGTCTGCGCCTCCTCCAAGAGCTCGCCGAAGCCG
>JBDSOK010000276.1:0-6058 GCA_039914845.1 Nitrospiria bacterium
CGGCTTCGGCGAGCTCTTGGAGGAGGCGCAGACGCGCCAATTGTTACAGCTCGAGTTCGACGAGAAGTCGGGAGGCTACATCATCAAAAGCTTCGAATACGGAGAGTAGCCTCTCCGGTCACGCGACCAATCGACGGGACTTTGAGATACGGGCATGCCATATGCGATTCGCCGCCATCTATCCCTGAGCGCCGAACCCCGCCGAGGGCAAATTGATGACAAATAACATTCGATATGTGATCGATCATTTTTTGGTCGTAGGCCTGACCGGTCTCGTCCTCGCCTCGGCCTCGGGCATTGCGCGGGCGGCGGAGCTGAGCGTGGAGGACATCGTCCGGCAGGTTCGGGCTCAGGACGACGCGATCGACGATCAGACGGCGGACTTGGAGATTCGCACCCTGGACGCGGACGGCAAGGAGCGGTCCACCTCGCAGCGCCTCTATTGGAAGAACGCGCGGGGGGCCAAGGGATTGATTGGGCAAACCTTGTTGGTGACCTTGACTCCGCTCCAGCGTAAAGGCGAAAGTTTTTTGCTCTGGCAGGCGGCGCGCGCGGGGGACTCGCAGGCGTGGCTGTATTTGCCCGATCTCCGGCAGGCGTTGCGGATGACGATCGCCGGGCAGGATGCCCAGCGGCCCAAGCGAAACGCCGACATGCTTCTGGGCTTCGAGCAATTGGGCGGGCGTTTGTTGGGTGACGCCCCGCGCACGGCGGCGGGGCGGGAATCGATCGACGGGACGGAGTATGTGATCGTGGACGAGCGACTTGGCGGAGAGAGTGTGCGCCGGTTCTGGGTGTCGCCGGTGAATTGGACGATCGGCAAGATCGAGTATCGCGGCGCCGGCGGCCGCGTCGAGCATATGCAGTCGATCACGTGGCAGCGGGTCGGCCGCGCGTGGGTCTGGAAGCGGGTGGAGGTTCGGGCGACGGACCCCCCGGTACGAACGGTGATCGAACTGAGCCGCGTGTCGGTGAACACCGGACTCGCCGATCGGCTGTTTACGGTCAACAATTTGAAGTCCGGGACCGTCCGGTAGTACAAGAGAGCGTGAGGGACGGTCATGGACGCGACGAATACCGCCTGGGTTCAGTGTCCCTATTGCGGGACGGAGATCGAACTCGTGATCGATTGCAGTATTCCGTTCCAGGAATACATCGAGGATTGCGAAGTCTGCTGTCAGCCGATGGTCTTGGCGGTCAGCGTCAACGACGACGAGAGTATTTCGGTCGAGGCTCGCGATGAAAACGCGTAGGGTCTCGTGAGGGAGCGCGCCATGTCCATCAGCCCGCAATTTCCCGACGAGCAGACTGAGGCCGGTGAATTCACGCGCCAGGGCGACGCGTTTCGCGGGTGGGTGACCGAGGACGGGTCGTCGGAGTTTCTTGCGGCGCGGGGGCGCTATCACTTGTACGTGTCGCTCGCCTGTCCCTGGGCCCACCGTACGATCATCGTGCGCAAGCTCAAACGGCTGGAAGACGTGATCGGGATGACGGTGGTGGACCCGATTCGCGACGAGCGGGGATGGGCATTCCGCGACGGGCCGGGACATTCGTTGGATCCCGTCAATGGCTTCCGGTTTCTGAGCGAAGCCTACACCGCGACCGATCCGACGTATCGAGGGCGCGTCACGGTTCCGGTTCTGTGGGACACGGTGACCAAGCGCATGGTCAGCAACTCCGATGACGATCTCATGCGCATGTTCAACTCCGCGTTCAACCGGTTGACGGAGAGTCGGTTGGATCTCTATCCGCAAGGCCTGCGCGCGGAGATCGATCGACTGAACGCATTCATCTACGAGCAGGTGAATGACGGGGTCTACCAGGCCGGATTCGCCACGGGGCAGAAGGCGTACGAGCGGGCGGTGCGGCGGGTGTTCGACGCGCTCGATACGCTGGAGGCGCGCCTGTCCACGCGGCGCTATCTCTTGGGCTCTCACCCGGTGGAGACCGATTGGCGATTGTTCGTGACCCTGGTCCGGTTCGACGCCATCTATCACGGCCACTTCAAGTGCAATGTCCGCCGCATCGTCGATTATCCCCACCTGTTCGGTTATCTCAAAGACCTGTATCAAGAGGACGGAATCGCCGACACGGTGAACGTCGATCACATCAAGCGGCACTACTATATGACGCACGGGGAGATCAACCCCACCCGCATCGTGCCGCTCGGTCCGGCCCAAGACTTGACCGCCCCACATGGGCGCGGGCCATGAACCGGGCATACGCAGGAGAATGCCCCCTCGGGAGAAGTTTATGAAGGACGTGCTGCGGTTCACCCTCGCCATGGTGATGGCCCTGGTCGGTTCGGTTCATGCCGGGACCCCGACAGAACCCGCCGTCTCCGTTGGACCGGAACGTCCGGAGACGGCGATCTTCGCCGGGGGATGTTTTTGGTGCATGGAGCCGCCGTTCGATGCGCTGCCCGGCGTGCACTCGACGACCTCCGGTTACACGGGAGGCACCGTGCCGAATCCCACCTATGAGACGGTCTCGGAGGGGAAGACCGGGCACGTCGAAGCGGTCCAGGTCGTCTATGATCCCACTCGGGTCAGCTATGCTCAACTGCTGGACGTGTTTTGGCGCAACGTCGATCCGCTGTCGGCCGACGGGCAATTCTGCGATCGCGGGCCCACGTATCGATCGGTCATTTTCTATCTGAACGACGAGCAGCGACGCGGGGCCGAAGAGTCCAAACGGGCGTTGGAGGCGTCGCGGCGTTTTCCGCAACCCATCGTCACGCAGATCAGCGCCGCCACGGCATTTTATCCGGCGGAGGCCTATCATCAGGACTATGCGCGCACGCATCGGTTTCAGTACACGTTCTATCGGGCAAGCTGCGGACGGGATGCGCGTCTGAGAGCGCTCTGGGGAGACGCTCGGGACTCGGTCCGCTCCAAACCTTGACGGCTCTTCGACGCATCGCGTATCATCGGCCCCCGCCCTCATGACCACTCACACCGTCCAACACGCCCATGAACTCCGCGCCGCAACCGAGCGCCGGCGGACCTTCGCCATCATCAGCCATCCCGACGCGGGGAAGACGACGCTCACCGAGAAGCTCCTGCTCTATTCCGGCATGATCCGGACCGCGGGGATGGTCGGCCGTCGCAAGGGCGGGGCGCTGGCCGCGTCCGATTGGATGGGGATGGAGCAGGAGCGCGGCATTTCGATTACCGCGTCGGCCATGCAATTCGCCTATAAGGACACCGTGATCAACGTCCTGGACACGCCGGGCCACCAGGATTTCTGCGAGGATACCTATCGCACCCTGACCGCCGCCGACAGCGCCATCATGGTGATCGACGCGGCCAAGGGCGTGGAAACCCAGACCCGCAAGCTCTTCGAAGTCTGCCGATTGCGCAAGATTCCGGTGCTCACGCTGATCAATAAGATGGACCTTCCGGGCCGCGCGCCACTCGATCTTATGACCGAGGTCGAATCGGTCCTGGGTATCGCGGCCAGCGCGGTGAATTGGCCGGTGGGCTCGGGGCGGGAGTTTGCGGGTGTCATCGATCGTCCCACCCGGGAGTTCCTGCACTTTACCAAGACTGGCGCCGGGGGCGCCGCGAAGGCCGGCCTGACGAGGATCCCGCTCGATTCCGCCCGACTCGATTCGCTGGTGGCGCCGGATCTCCTGACTCAGGCTCGCCATGATTTGGATCTTCTTGATGCGGCCGGTAATCCATTTTCACGCGAACGGTTCTTGGCAGGAGACGTGACGCCGGTCTTCTTCGCCTCGGCGTTGACGAATTTCGGAATCGAAAACTTTTTCGACGCGTTCGTGGAGCTTGCGCCGCCCCCCAGCGTCAGGCCCGCGGTCGATGCCAACGGCGCCGAGATCGCCGTGGACCCGATCGCATCGCCTTTCAGCGCCTACGTGTTCAAGCTTCAGGCGAATATGAACCCGCGTCACCGGGACAGTACCGCTTTTCTGCGGGTCTGTTCGGGACGATTTACCCGCGGGATGGTGGTCACCCATCTTCGCCTCGGCACCAAGGTCCGGCTGTCTCGTCCCCACAGTCTCGTCGCGCAGGAGCGCACCACGCTCGACGAAGCGTATCCGGGCGATATCGTGGGGGTGGTCAATACCGGCCAGTTTGCGATCGGCGATACGTTGTCGCTGATGGAGGGTTTGCGGTTTTACCCCTTGCCCCAGTTTCAGCCGGAAGTCTTCGGACGGATCTTTCCCCGGGATGTGGGCCGGCGCAAGGCCTTCGACAAGGGGATGGCCCAGATGGCCGAAGAGGGCACCGTGCAGATCCTTCGGAGCCTGACCGAGACCGATTGGTACATCGGCGCGGTCGGCCGACTACAGTTCGACGTCCTCCAATACCGCCTCAAACATGAGTACGGCGTGGAGACGACCCTCGACCCGCTGCCGTTCCAGTGCAGCGCGTGGCTGGACGGCGATCCGGCGACGTTCAAGCCTCCCTACACGTCGATCGTGGTGAAGGACCGTCTCGATCGCGCCATGGTCCTCTTTCCCAACGCCCTCGCCAAGACCTATGCGCAGGAGCGCAATCCGGATCATCCGCTGAGGGACATGGGCTAGCGAGGAGCCTGTCCAGGAACGGTCATCTACTGCGTTGTCGCTGCGCTTCCGGTGCTCACGTACGAAACAGTACGCTCCGCTCCGGTTCTCGCTCCGCCTTGTATCTGACCGTTCCTGAACAGGCTCCACCCCGATGGGCTCGGACTGGCGCGTAGAAGGAGCAGCATTCCAACCACGTTCCATCGTGTCGTTGACAGAGTACCGACCCGCAACTATGTTGAGCTTCGGTGTTCGTATGGCTCTCGTCGTCAAAACCGGAGAAAAGTCGATGACTGGATATCGTGCATCGCTTGGATTCGTCGTCCGCTCGTTGCTTGCGTTGTTCCTGCTCTCGGTCGGATGCTCCGGCACCCGCACCATTCGGGTTGAGAGTCCCCCTCGGATCGATCTCAGCGCGTATCAGACGATCGGCATCGTGGAGTTCTCCTCCAACTCATCGGAGAAGCTCAATCAATTTGCCACCCAGGAATTCATGAGTGCGGTGCAGGGTGCGCAACCCGGCGTGCGTTTTCTGGAACTCGGTTCGGCGGAGAAGGTCGTCAAGGCGGTGGGCCGTGCGGAACTCGATTTGGACGCGATCAAGGCCATCGGGAAGAAGTACCAGGTCACGTCGGTGTTTACCGGGAGCTACGATATTTCCAACGTGAAGCCCAAGGTGAGCATGGGGACCGATCTGTCGTCAATCAATGCCTCCGCGATGGTGAAGGTGTCCATGATCTCGAAACATTGGGATACCGCAACCGGGGCGACGATCTGGACCCAGACGCGGTGGGGGCAATGGCCGGTGGCCAACGTCGATAAACAATCGGGGCAAATCGTCTCGTTCAGCCTGAGTCTGCCCGAAGATCGCTATGGGCAGTTCGTGTCCAAACTCGTCTACGGCGTGACCAATGATTTTCGGACGCATTACGAAAAGCGCAAGGTGCCCAAGCAGTAGCCCAACCGGGGATCCCGCGCCGGTTCCGGCGCTCCCAGTGTCCACATCCTTTGATTTATTACGCCGCTTTAGGCAGGCTGCGCTTGCTGTTCAGCCATGAGAGCAGGGGTTGCCATTGTTCGAGGTCTTCAGCCACAGTTGACGGGGCCAGCTCGAAAAGACCGAGGCCCCGCTCGGCGGCGGCGATGTAGTGTTGGCTGTCGCGCAGGGCAGCGACGAAGGGGTACTTGAGCGTCTCCAGGAACGCGGCGAGCGTGTCGGCGATGCAGGTCTGCTCGCGCACGCGGTTGGCGACGACCGCCAGCTTGGCCCGGATGTCGGCCCGCCCGTGCAGGCGTTCGAGGTGGGAGAAGAAATCGGCGGCGGATCGGATATCCATCGGTGACGGCAGGACGGGGACAATAATCGTGTGGGCGCGGACCATCATGCGGGCCAACGCGCCGTCGCGCATGCCGGCGGCCACATCCATGATCACGGTGTCGATCCGCGCCGGCACGCGGCGCAGGCCCTGCCAGGCGGCCAGGCCGTAGATCGGCGCGCGATCATCGGGCCGGGCCGCGAGCCACGCG
>JBDSOK010000283.1:0-4134 GCA_039914845.1 Nitrospiria bacterium
AAGTCGACCGGCGCGCCCATGATCTGCGCCAGCTCCGAGAGGATCGCCCAATCGGGCCGGACGTCGCCTTCGGCCTCCCGCGCGCGGACCACCGGTTGGAGTTCGCCCTGGCCGTCCAGGAACGTGCCGTCTTTTTCGGCGGCCAACGCGGCGGGCAGCACCACATGCGCCAGCGTCCCGGTCTCGGTGAGAAACGGGTCCTGACAGATCAAGAGATCCAATTTCGCCAGCGCCTCGCGAACGCCGGACGCGGCGGGCAGCGTGCCCAACGGATTTTCGCCGATCGCATACAGCGCCTTGATCCGGCCCGCCCGGATGCCGTCGATGATCTCGCCGAGCGTCGCGCCGCCCGCCGGCAAGGGCGCGCCCCAAGCCGATTCCACGCGGGCGCGGGCCGCGGCGTCGTCATACCGGAACCCGCCGGGCAGCCGGTCGGCCATCGCACCCGAGGCCACCGCGCCGCGCTCATTGTTCTCCTCGCACAGCCGCATCACGCCCGACCCCTCGCGTCCGACGGTGCCGGTGGCGAGCAAGAGATCGACCACACGCAGGACGTTGGCCGATGCTCCGACCCGGCCGGTGACCTGCTCGCCCAGCACGATCACCCGGCGCTCGGCGCCCGCCCAGACGCGCGCGGCCTCCTCGATCGTCTCGCGGGACAGGCCCGTCGCCGCCGTGATCGCATCCCATGACAGCCCGCCGACGGCCGAACGGAGCGCCGCCAATGCCGTCGAATACTCGGCGGCGACGTGGGACGGCGTCAGGCCGCCCTCGACCACCGCCTTGGTCAGGCCCTGGACGAACGCGCCCTCGGAGCCCGGCGCGATCGCGCAGGGATAGGCCGCGAGCTTGGCTAGATTGGTGCGCACCGGATGGGCCACGATCACCTGGGCGTGATGGGTGTTCAATGCCTCCTTGATCCGCAGCGCCAGGACCGGGTTGGTTTCGGTCACGTCCGATCCCAGCACCAGAATCGCGTTGGCGTACGTGAGATCCCGGAACGTCAGCGTCGGTTGCGGCGCGCCCAGCGCCCGATCCATCGCGGCGACATACGACGCGTGGCCGTAGCGGGCGCTCGAATCGAGCTGGTTGGTGCCGATCCCCGCGCGCATGAACTTCTGAAACGCGTACAAGTCTTCGTTGGTACACCGCGCGGTGATGAGGCCCGCGATCGCGTCCGGCCCGTGTTGCGCCTTGATCGCGGCCAGGCCTTTGGCCGCGGCGGCCGTCGCCTCGAACCACGAGACCTGGGTCAGCGCCCCGTTGCGGCGCAGCAGGGGTTTCTTCAAGCGCTCGGCACTGTTGATGTAGGCGAAGCCGAAGCGCCCCCGCACACACAAGCCCCCGTGGCCGTCGGCGGTGGCCTCGTGGTCGTCCCACTTGTCCTTCCATGAGAGCGGCGACGTGACTCGGACGACCTCGTTGTCGCAGACCTCCACCCGCATCTCGCACCCGTCCGCGCAGTAATTGCACGCGGTGATGGTCTTGGTGAGCTGCCACGGTTTGTACTGGTACTTGGAAAACTTGTTGGTGATGGCGCCCACCGGACACACCGCGAGACAATCGCCGCAGAACTCGCATTCCAGCGCCTTGTCGCCCTTCGCGACGACGTGGGTGAACCCGCCCTTCTTGAAGAACTGCAGGGCGTCCACCATCACCACTTCCTTGCAGATATTGATGCACTGCGCGCAGAGAATGCAGCGGTTCATGTTGAAATCGAGCACCGTGCTGCGGCGATCCTCCGGCAGGCCCTTCTGTTTGACCTCGCCGATCTGGACGATGCCGAAGTTAAAGCTCATGTCCTGCAGCTCGCAATGGCCGTCGGCGTCGCAGACCGGACAATCCAGCGGATGCGTTTGCAGGTGCTTCTCCACCGCTTTCTTGCGCGCGTCGAACATGGACTTGTTGTCCACGCGCACGATCATGCCCGCCACCACCGGCGCCGTACACGACCGCACCGGCGCCTTCTTCCCCTCCACCTCGACCAGACACACGCCGCAGGACCCGAACGGCGAAAACGTATAGTGGTAGCACATGCTCGGAATGGTCTTCCCCATCCCGATGACGGCGTCGTAAATCGACGTGCCTTCGGGCACGGCAACCTTCTCGTCGTCGATGGTCAGTTCGACGGTGGCTTTCTCATCGGTGATGGCAATGAGATCTGACATCTTAGCGGTCGCACTCCCCCATCACGATGTCGTAGGTTCCAAATATGGTGACGACGTCCGCGATCATGTAGCCCCGCGACATGTGATCGAACGCGCCCATGTGGATGAAGGAGGGGGCGCGGATCTTCAGACGGTAGGGTTTCCCCTCGCCGTTGCTCACGATGTAAAAACCCAGTTCGCCCTTGTGGGCCTCGGTGCCGCAATAGATCTCGCCCTTCACGGTGGGAAACCCCGTGGAGAAGAACTTGAATTGCATGATCATGCTTTCGAGATTGGTGAAGACCCGGTCCTTGGTCGGCGCCACCACCTGCGGGACATCGGCCATGATCGGGCCCGCGGGCAATTGGTCCAGGCATTGGACGATGATGCGGCTGCTCTCCCTCAACTCTTCGATGCGGATCCAATACCGATCGTAGGTATCGCCGTTGAGACCGACCGGCACGCTCCACTCGACCTTGTCGTACGCGCCGTACGGTTCGGCCTTGCGGAGGTCGTACTCCACGCCCGAGCCGCGCAGCGAGGGGCCGGAAAGACCGAAGCTCAGCGCGTCTTCGGCGGAGATGACCGCCACGCCTTTGGTGCGGGCGATCCAGATCCGGTTCTTTTCGAGCAGGATGTTGTACTCCTCGATCTTGGGCGGAAACGCCTTGAGGAATGCATACAATTCGTCGATCAGATCCTGCGGCAGATCCCGCTCGACCCCGCCGATCCGATACCAGCTCGTGGTGAGCCGCGCCCCGCAGAGCCGGTCGAAAAAGTCGAGCAGAACCTCGCGCTCGCGAAACGTATAAAAGAAGACCGTCATCGCGCCGATGTCGAGCGCCTGCGTGCCGAGCCAGAAGAGATGGCCGATGATGCGCTGGACCTCGGCGACGATCGTGCGCAGGTACTCCGATCGCTCGGGCACCCGGATGTCCATGAGCTTTTCCACCGCCCGGACGTATGCGAAGTTGTTGTACATCGCGCAGACGTAATCGAGCCGGTCGGTATGCGGGATGAACTGATGATAGGTGCCGTCTTCGGCCAGCTTCTCGACGCCGCGGTGCAGAAAGCCCATCACCGGCGTCGCCTTCATGATCCGCTCGCCCTCCAGCTCGAGGACCACCTTCAGCACGCCGTGGGTGCTGGGATGCTGGGGGCCCATATTGAGCATCAGCTCCTCGGTCCGCAGCAGGGGCAGCTTTTTCTGGCTGTAGACCGGCGGCTGGGTGGAGGTCGTCATGCGGGACCGGGAGGAACCGGAGGCAGGGAGGTCGGCGCGCCGCCCTCGATGAACTCGAACGTATCGCGCCAGCCCTTGCCGACCAACGGAAAGTCTTTCCGCAGCGGATAGCCTTCGGTGTAATCGTCGGGCATCAGAATGCGGCGCAGATCGGGATGATGGGCGAAGCGGATGCCCATCATGTCGAAGACTTCACGCTCCATGAAGTCGGCGCCCTTCCAAAGCGAGACCAGCGATTCCACCACCGGATCCGATTCCGGCGCCCGGGTCTTGATCCGCAGGCGGTGCCGCCGGATCACCGAATACACTTCCCACACGACCTCGAAGCGGACCGGCTCGCCCAGCCAATCCACCGAGCTGACGTGCACGATATAGTCGTAATCCATCCCGGGATCGTCGTGCAGAAACCGGCAGACGTCGAGCAGCCCCTCGCGGGTCACCTCCACCGCCAGATCGCCACGAAACTCCGTCGCCCGAACGAACGCCCCGGGAAACGTGCCTTTGATCGTTTCGGCCACCGGATGCATCGTCAGGCCTTGATCGCTCCGTAGGCTTCGCGCTGGACGAAGACTCTTTCCTGCATGATTTTTTCCTGCAACCGCAAGATCCCGTCGAAGAGCGCTTCCGGCGTCGGCGGGCAACCGGGGACATAAATATCCACCGGCACGAAGCGGTCCACGCCCTGAACCACCGGATAGCTGTTGTAAATATTGCCCGACGTCGCGCATGAGCCCATCGCAATCA
>JBDSOK010000107.1:0-9415 GCA_039914845.1 Nitrospiria bacterium
CTCAAGGGCAAGCTGGCCTACATGTCTCCCGAGCAGGCCTGCGGCAAACCGATCGACCGGCGCTCGGACGTCTTTTCGCTGGGGATCGTCCTCTACGAGTTGTTGACCGGACGACGGCTCTTTAAGGGCGACAGCGATCTGAGCACGTTGGAGCAGGTCCGAACGGCCGTGATCGAGCCGCCGACGCGCTTCGATGCCGAGATTCCCGCGGTGTTGGAGGCGGCGGTGTTGAAGGCGCTGGCCCGCGAGGCAAATCAACGGTATCAGACCGCTGCGGAGTTTCAGGCAGCGCTGGAACGGATCATGGCCGAGAGCGGCCAGGGATTCAGCAGCTTGCATCTCTCGCAGTTGATGGCGACCACCTTTGCGGAGGAGATGCGCAACGACGCGGAGCGATTGCAATCCGCGCATCAGGAAACCGTGCGCCTGAGCGCCGCGCCCGCGCGAACTGCCGTCGCCGCATCACCCGCCTCCCCGCGTCGCCATGACACGCCGCGGCCGGTGACCAGGCCGGCGCGGCACGTGCCCCCCCGCCCCTCGGGGCATCCGTGGCGGACGGCGGCGCTGGGCGCCGGACTGGTGTTTCTCCTCGGCGCCTCCATGGTCGTCGCGGCGCCGTCGATCCTCCAATGGGCGCGAACGCAGCCCGCGGACGTGCAACGCATCGGCACGCAAATCGAGGCGAAGCTGGCGAGTGTCGGTTTCGGTCACTTGCTGCCCCCGTCCCCTCGTCCCGTCGTTCAGCGGGGCAAGATCCTTGAGGTCATCGAGCCGCCTGCGGAGCCCGAAGCCATCGTCCCGCCGGCGGTCGAGCCCTCGCCGATGCCCGTTGAAGGGACGCCGGTGGTCTCGGTCATGTCCGAATCGCCGATGGCTGTTCCGGCGGTGTCGCCGCCGTCGCCCCCTCATCCCGGGCCGGGGCGTGAAGAGGTTCAGCACCTGTTGCGTCAGGCCAAAGCCCTCTATGCCGAAGGCCGCTTGGATGCGGTGGAGGACGTGTTGCGGACCGTGATCGAGCGCGATCCCCACTCGCCGCTGGCCTTCCATCTGTTGGGAACCGTCTTTCTCGAACGGAAGGACGAGGAGCGGGCGTTTGAAATCTTCTCGCAAGCCGTCCATCAATTTCCGGACAACGCCACGCTGCGGTACGACCTGGGATTTCTCTACGCACAGCGGGGAGTGGGTTCGCTGGCGCGCGACGAATTGTCCCGCGCGCTGGCGTTGCAACCGAACGGCGGCCCGGCGGCTCGGGCGCGGTTCCTGCTGCGCGAGGGAATGGGGCGTCCCGGTGGGGCGCCGGTCCCGCCGCGCCCGCCCCACGGCGGTCCACGCCGGGTGGAGGTCCCAAGCGGCGATGCGGATATGCCGACACAAGGAACTGAGATTCCTGGTGAGATCCCCGTGGATGCCGAGCATGCGGTCCCCGAGGTTCCGTCGGGGGAGACGCCGTGAATGTGACCTGCGAAGCCTGTCGCACGAACTTCGACGCCCCGGAGGAACAGGCTTCGATCGCGGCATGCCCGTGTTGCGAGCACGTCAATCGGCCGCGGCCTTCCGTCGCGACGGCGACGTCCTCGCCCTCGGACCGCAAGACGGAAGACGAGCCGATCAAGACGATGATCTTTCCGGCGGAAGGAGACCTGAGTGATACCGGGATCACCGAGGTCGAACGTTTGCGAAGCCAAGGCCGTCCGGAGGTGTCCCGTGCCTTGGCGTTGACGGTTGTCGAGCCGGGCCGTCCGTCGCGGGAAATTCCCATCGATAAGCCGCGGGTGACGATCGGGCGAGGTCCCTGCGATATCCGCTTGCACGATGCCGAGGTGTCGCGCGAACACTGCATGATCGAAGTCTTCGACGGTATCCCCACGCTCAAAGACCTCCACAGCGCCAACGGCACGTTGCTCAACGGCCACCTCATCAGAGAACACGTCCTCAAAGACGGCGATGAGGTCAAACTGGGGTCGGCTCTTCTCACCCTCACGGTCCGCCCATCGGCATAATGCCCGAGGCGCCGTGCTTGCCCCGCGACCGGCCATTCCGTATAGTGAAGGAAAGTCGCTCAACCGCGCGTTAGGAGTCCCCTATTTCCTTTGTTTCCGGCAATCTGAACGGCCTGAAGCCCGCCCATCTGAAACGCATCAACAATCTGGCGCGTCGCCGCGTTTCTCCCAATCGTTTGATCAGTCTTGAGTTGGCGAAAGTGTTGCTGGAACTCTCGCATGAGATCGGCCGGCAATTGGGCCTGTTGATCAGCCGCAACGGGGCGATCGAGGCGGTCATGGTGGGGACCGAGCGCGAGATCGTCGTGCCCGATCTGCCCGATTGGCGATTGGGCCGAAAACGCCTCCGCGGGCTGCGCATGGTGCATAGCCATCTCGGCGCGGTCGCCTTGACCCAGGATGATCTGGCCGATCTGGCTCTCTTGCGGCTGGACGCGATGGCCGCCTTGTCGTCCGATCCGCCCCCCGGCGCGCCGCACGTGGCGTGGGCGCATCTGCTCCCGCCGAATCCGGAGGGGCGCATCTATGAGATCCATCCCTCCGGTCCGTTGACTCGCCTCGACGAGGACCTGCGTGCGTTTTTGACGTCGCTCGATGCGCAATTGGCCAAGGCGGGCGGCATGCACGACGTCCGGGATACGCGGGAGCGCGCCATCTTGATCAGTGTGTCCACCCAGCCGCGCGCGCTGCAGGAGGATTCGTTCGACGAACTCAGGGCCCTGGCGCGATCGGCCGATCTGGTCGTGCTCGATGCCGTGCTCCAACGCCCCCACGGCATCAATCCGCGATATCTGCTGGGCAAAGGCAAGCTCCGCGAAGTGGTCATCAAGGCCTTGCAGCATGGTGCGGATCTCTTGGTCTTCGATCAGGACCTGACGCCGCTACAGGTCAAGGCCATCGGGGAGACGACCGAGATGCGGGTCATCGATCGGACGCAGCTCATCCTCGATATCTTCGCCCGCCGGGCGCATTCGCGCGATGGCACCGTGCAGGTGGAACTGGCTCAGCTCAAGTATCGGTTGCCGCGCTTGGCCGACCGCAGCACGGCGCTTTCGCGATTGACGGGCGGCATCGGCGGCCGCGGGCCCGGTGAAACGCGCCTGGAGGTCGATCGCCGGCGCGTGCGGGACAAGATCGCCCATCTGGAGCGTGAGTTGGATGGCCTGAGCCGCGCGCGGTCCCAACGTCGCGCGCGGCGGTCATCCAACCGCGTGCCGATCGTCTCGATCGTCGGTTATACCAACGCCGGGAAATCGACCTTGCTCAATACCTTGACCCACAGCCACGTGGAGACGCAAGACCTGCTCTTCGCAACCCTGGACACGACCAGCCGTCGAGTGCGCACGCCGAGGGAACGGGAGATGATCGTGACCGATACGGTCGGGTTCATCCAGTCCCTGCCGCGCGATTTATTCGGCGCGTTCCGCCCCACGTTGGATGAGCTGCGCGATGCCGATCTCCTGCTGCACGTGGTGGACGCCTCGCATCCGGTGGTCGAGCGCCAGATCGCGGCGGTGGAGAAGATTCTCAACGATCTGGAGCTGCGGGAGACGCCCCGGATTTTCGTCTTCAATAAAATCGACCGTGCCGATCCGGGGGTTGTCCAATCGTTGATCGCCCGTCACGGCGGGCTGGCGATCTCGGCCTGCGACGCGTCCTCGCTCGGGCCGCTCTTGGCCGAGTTGGATCGTCGGGTGGGGGGTGAACCGCCCCTCAACGGCTCCGTTGCGGACGTGTCGGCGGGCCCCGCGCATTGACTTCCCTCTCTCGCTTCATATAATGCCGCGTGTGTCTCGCGATTCCCACGTGTCTGCCGTGCCGGCCGCTCAACGGCGGCGGGTCGTCCGCATCCTCGACGAGTTGGATCAGGTCTTTCACGGCCGTCGGGTTGCGCTCGAGGCCGCGGACCCGTGGCAACTTCTGGCGGCGACGATATTGTCCGCACAGTGTACCGACGCCCGTGTGAACCAGGTCACGCCGGCGCTGTTTGCCGCCTACCCAACCGCGGACGCGTTGGCCGCGGCCGATCACGAGGCGGTCGAGCGGCTCATCAAATCCACCGGGTTCTATCGCGCCAAAACGCGGCACCTGATCGCATGCGGCCGGGCGATCGTCGAACGGTTCGGGGGCGCAGTGCCCCGGACGATGGAGGACCTGGTCACCCTCCCGGGCGTGGGCCGTAAGACCGCGAACGTGATCCTGGGCAATGCCTTCGACCGCCCCGCGGTGGTGGTCGACACCCACGTCAAACGCGTGGCCAAACGGCTGGGTCTGACTTCGTCGGCCGACCCGGTTCGCATCGAATCGGATCTGCAGCGGCTCATTCCTGAAGCGAGCTGGACGGCCGGCTCGCACCATCTCCTGCTCCACGGCCGCCACGTGTGCGTGGCGCGGCGGCCCCGCTGCGAACGGTGTTCCCTCTCCGACGGGTGCGACGCGCCCGAAAAGCGCGCGGCCCTGCCGTCCGTCGCGGTCCGCCCGGCTCGCCGTGTGCGGGCGCCGCGCGCGGCAAAGACCGAGACGGGGGCATGAACGCGTCGCGACCCATCGATCAGGATCTTCGAACGCTGGTGTGCGAATTGCTCGCTGTGTTCTATGACAAAGGATGGGTGGCCGGCACGGGCGGCGGCCTCTGCGCCGCAACGACGGAGGGCACGCTGCTGATGGCGCCGACCGGCGTGCACAAGGAGCGCACGGCGCCCGAGGAGTTGTTTGTCGTCGACCGGGCGGGAGCGGTGGTGAGGGCGCCCGAGAAGGCGGGCCTGCGCCTGACCGAGTGCGCGACGATTTTCTGCGCCCTGGCCGACCGGCGGGGGGCGGGATCGGTGATACACAGCCACGCGCTCAGCGCGGTCCTCGCCGGCGATCTGGCCGGGGGCGCCGACCGATTGATCATCCGGGATCTGGAGATGCTCAAGGGCATTCGCGGTTGCACCAACGCCGACCGGCACGCGGTGCCGGTGGTGGAGAATACGGCGAGGGAACCGGAACTGGTCGGGCGGATCGTCGAGGCGGTCGAGCATGCCGACTTCGCCGCGTCCGCGTGCGTGATCGTGAGGAACCACGGCGCCTATATCTGGGGCGGGGACATCTGGGAAGCCAAGCGCCACGCCGAGGTCTACCACTTCCTCTTCGAGGCCGTGGTCGCGAGATCGCGGCGGGCCTGAATTCCCCACTCAGGGGTGTTTGCGAAGCCCCGCTTTCGTTGACTTGACCACCCCGACCCGATATAATCGCGCGGTCGATGATCTCCAGTATGACCGGATACGGGAAGGCCGAATCGCCGCTGGGGGATCTCATGGTGGCGGTGGAAGTCCGGTCGGTCAATCATCGATTTTGCGAGATCGTCACTCGCCTTCCCAGGGTACTCGCGGGAGCCGAATCGCGTGTTCGCAAAGTGGTCCAGCACCGGGTCACGCGGGGACGCATCGATGTGACGGTTTCTCTGGGCGGGGAGCATCAAGCCCGGCGTTTGACCGTCGATGTCGAGTCGGCCCGCCAATACTACGACGCGCTCAAGACGCTCCAGCGGGAATTGGATGTGCCCGGGGAGATCACGATGCAATTGCTGGCCGGTTCCCGTGAGATGGTGACGTTTGTCGAACCGGAGACCGACGCGGCCCGGTTGGCCGACCACGTCGAAGGATTGATCGGCCGCGCCCTCGACGGGTTGGAGGCGATGCGGCGGGTGGAAGGCGACGCGATTGCGCAGGATCTGGCGGCGCGGCTGGGCGACCTGACCTCGACGCTGGAAGCGATTGCGGCGCGGGCTCCCGAGATCGTACAGGACTATGCCCATCGGCTGCGGCAACGAATCGGCGTCCTGGCGGTCGGCGTGCCGATCGCTCCCGACCGTTTGGCGCAGGAAGTCGCGCTGCAGGCCGAGCGCTGCGATTACACCGAAGAGGTGACGCGTTTGCGCAGCCATCTGGCCCAATGCGAGGGTCTGCTCAAGACGGGGGGCGCCGTAGGGCGCACGCTGGATTTTTTGATGCAGGAAATGAATCGCGAGATCAATACCATCGGTTCGAAGGCCAACGATGCCCGCGTGGCCCAGTCGGTGGTGGCGGTCAAGAGCGATCTGGAAAAATTACGCGAGCAGGTTCAGAATCTCGAGTAGCGGATACCATCGAATCGACGGGGACGCCGTGGGAAAGACTGAGACCAAAACGGAGAGCAGCCGCCATCAGGGCAAAGGGCTTCTCTTCGTGGTGTCGGCGCCCTCGGGCGCGGGCAAGACCACGCTCTGTCGCGAGGTCGTCAATCACTTGCCCGGGCTGCGGCACTCGGTGTCGTATACCACCCGCAAACCGCGGCCGGGTGAGGTTGACGGCAAGGATTACTATTTCCTCGACGAAACCGGATTCCGGAAGAAGATCGAACGGGGCGAGTTCATCGAATGGGCTGAAGTGCACGGCAACCTGTACGGCACCTCGTGGGATCAGTTGCTCCTCCACAGCGAGCAGGGCGCCGACCTGATTCTGGATATCGACGCCCAGGGGGCGATGCAACTGAAGAAGAAAGAGGTCGAAGGCGTCTACATTTATATTCTGCCGCCGTCATTCGACGCGCTCAGGGCCCGGCTGATGGAGCGCAAATCCGATTCGCCGGACGAAATCAACCGGCGGCTGCGCAAGGCGCGCGAGGAAATCTGGAGCTATCGCGAATATTATTATTTGATCGTCAACGACGACGTGAAGCGCGCCATGTCCGAATTGCAGGCGGTGATCGTTTCCGAGCGGATTAAAATGAAGCGAATGAATTTTTCGTGGATCGAAGACACCTTCATCAAAAATAAGGAGGTCTTTTAGGTGGAAATCATCGAATTACCGATCGAGCCCAGGGACACCTCGCTGGATTCGCGCTACCGCTTGGTCATCATCGGCGCCCAGCGCGCCCGTCAGTTGATGGAAGGCGCCCGGGCGAGCGAGCACACCAAGTACCTCAAGGCCACGACGGTGGCGCTGGAGGAGTTTTTGGCCGGAGAATTGACCTACGTGACCGGCAAAGACGCCCGGCTCGCGCAACGCGAGGCCCGGAAAGTCCGTGAAGACGCGGCGCGCAAACGGGCGTTGCTGGAGCGCGAGGAAGAAATCAGCAACGAGATCAAGAAAGACCTGTCGGTCTACGTCGACGATTCCACCCGTTTGCTGGGACCTTCGGAACCGGCGTAACCCCCGCCCATGTTGACGGGCCGACATGTGCTGTTGGGGGTCACGGGCAGCATCGCCGCCTATAAGGCGGTCGGCCTTCTTCGACGATTGACCGAGCGGGGAGCGCAGGTCACGGTCGTCATGTCCGAATCGGCTCAGCGCTTCGTGGGTCCGCTCACCTTCCAGACGCTGTCCGGTCGTCCGGTCTACCACGATCTCTTCGATCCCCGGGATGAAATCCTCCACCTGACCTTGGCCGATGCCGCCCATGTCTTCTTGATCGCGCCGGCGACCGCCAATACCATTTCCCGCCTGGCGGCCGGGGCGGCTTCCGATTTGATTTCCAGTCTGGCGCTGGCGGCGCGATGTCCGGTCATGCTGGCGCCGGCGATGGATGCCGTGATGTGGGAGCATCCCCTCGTGCAGCGCAATCTGGCGACGCTGCGGGGCATGGGGATCTCGGTCATCGCCCCCGAGCACGGCCCCTTGGCGTCCGGCTTGGTGGGGATGGGGCGCTTTCCCCCCGACGACGCCATTGTGGCCGCGGTCGAGGGCCGACTCGGCGCCGGGTCATGGGCGACGGAGCGGGTGATCGTGACCGCCGGACCGACCGCCGAGGCGATCGACCCGGTGCGGGTTTTGACCAATCGCTCATCGGGGAAAATGGGCTATGCGGTGGCGGAGGCGGCCCGCGCTCGGGGCGCTGCGGTCACGCTGATCACCGGACCCACTGCCTTGCCCGCTCCGGGCGGGATGGAGGTCGTCCAGGTGGAAACCGCCGACGAGATGCGGCGAGCGGTCCTGGCGCGCATCGACAAGGCCACGCTGCTGGTCATGGCCGCGGCGGTGGCCGACTATCGGCCCAGTACTCCCGCCGCAACCAAACGCAAAAAAACCTCGGCGCCGTGGTCGCTCGAGTTGGTGCCGACCGAGGATATTCTCGCCGAGGTGGCGACGCGTCATCCTCATCCGGATCGCTTCGTGGTGGGGTTTGCCGCCGAAACCGAGGGCCTCGTCGAGCGGGCGACCGCGAAACTCCGGGCCAAGGGACTGGATCTCATCGTGGCCAATGACGTCGGCGTGTCCGGAATCGGATTCGGTTCGGACGTGAACGAAGTGACGCTGATCGATCGCGCCGGCACGGTGACCACCGTACCCCGTCTGCCCAAGCGACTGGTCGCCGAACGGATCTTGGACCGGGTGGACGCGCTGCGACATTTGGCGTCGGCCCCCTCATCGGGGTAGGTGGGCGTCGATCCGGTTGACTTTCTTGGTCGGTTTGTTAAGATGAGGCGCGTTTTTTCCCGCGTCGGCTCTGCACGGATCGCCGCCGACGCCATGCCGAGGCGGCGCCTGCGCCGTCTATCCCGGACGAACCGGATGTCGCACGTGGAGCGAACCCAGGGAGGGTTGTTTGCCCAATAAGGACGACCTGCGGTCCCCCCAACTCCAAAAGTTGGCTGAAAAGTTCCGTAAGGACCCCGACGGGAATCTCTTTTTCCCCTTGGCCGAAGAGTACGCCAAAATCGGCTTGGTCGACGAGGCCATCGCCCTGCTGAAGACCGGCATTGCCGCCCATCCGCATTTGTTGAGCGCACGAGTCGCCCTGGGCAAGGCCCTCCTCAGCAAAGGATTGGACGCCGAGGCGAGGGCCGAGTTCGAGCAAGTGGTGACGGCGAATCCTGAAAATATCATGGCCCAGAAGAAGCTGGCCGCCATCTATGTGAAGGCCGGCGACAAAGCGCGGGCGATCGAGGCGTGTCAGGCCGTTTTGGCCATCAACCCGACCGACGCCGAGGTGCTCAAAACCCAACAAGCGGCCGATGCCCTTCAGGCACCTGAGGTCGCTATGGTGGAGGAGCCCAATGAGCCGACCCTGGTCGATCCGACCCTCGTGGACCGCGTGACGGCGGACCAGATGGCCGATGAGCCGACCGCGACCGTGGTTGATCCGACGATCAGGATGTTGCGGCCGGAGTCCTCACCGACCGGGCCCTCGATCGAGACGATGGCTGAATCGGACCCGCCCGTTCAGGATGAGGTGGAGGAGGAGTTGGCGACGGTCTCGATGGCGGACCTCTTCGTGGCGCAAGGCCATTACCAGCGGGGAGTCGACATGTATCGGCGGGTGCTTGAGCGGAACCCCGGAGATTCCGAGGCGGCGACCAAATTGGAGAATGCGCTCACCTTGCACCGCCTGCTCACGCCTCAACGGGGGGCCGGGCCCGACGTGAAAGCCGACGTGCTCAGTCATGTCCTCGG
>JBDSOK010000111.1:0-3266 GCA_039914845.1 Nitrospiria bacterium
CTGGTTTAGAGTACGGAGACTATGCGCAAGAGGGATGTCGCGGTTGCGCTTCCCGGTTGACAAGGAGAACGCGTGGACGCCGCTCATGTCGAGAAGGTCTATTCATCCTACTCCGGGATTTACGACGTCATTTTCGGGAAGGTCTTCCACCAATCGCGGTGCCGGGCGGTCGATTGGTTGCGGCTCAAGCCGGGCGATCAAATCCTCGAGGTGGGCGTCGGCACCGGGCTGTCGCTGCCGCTCTATCCGCGGTGGTGTCGCGTCACCGGGATCGATCTGAGCGAAAAGATGTTGCTGAAGGGGCGGGAGAAGATCGCGCGGCACCGCCTGGGGCATGTCCGCGTGTTGCGGATGGACGCCGGCGCGATGGTGTTTCCCTCAGACCGTTTCGATGCGGTGGTGGCGGCCTATGTGATGAGCGCGGTGCCCGATCCGCGGCGTACGCTGCGCGAGATGGTCCGCGTCTGCAAACCCGGCGGCACGATCGTGCTGCTCAATCACTTCCACGCCAAACACCCCTTGGGCGCGCGCCTCGAGCGCTGGCTCTCGCCGCTGTGCCGGCAAATCGGGTTTCGCAGCGATCTCGAATTGGACGGGCTGTTGGAAGGATCGGGGCTGCGGGTGCTGGCCGACCGGAAGGTCAATCCGCTCGGCTATTGGACCATGGTCCAATGCATCAACGCGAAAGCCGAGGCACGGATCGAAACCCGCGACGCCGGGCCGTTCCACCGGCCCGCCCGGGCGGTGGCGTCCTAAGGGGCGGTCGGTGCCCCGTCGTTCCGGCGCGCCGACGCGAGAACCGTGACGCGGTTGTTGAGGACTTCCACGATCCCTCCCGGCATGTCCAGCCGATGGGTGGAGGAACCGATCCGATAGATCAGCACGCCGGGCCGGAGCGCGGTCAGAAAGTTGATATGGCCCGGCAGGACCCCAAAGTCGCCCTCGACCCCTTCCGCCGTGACTTCATCCACCGCTTCCGAGACGAGCAATTCTTGTGGGGTCACGACCTCGAGGAACAGCGTATCGCCTGTCGGATCCATCAAGTTTTGGCGGCGAGCTTGGCGGCCTTCTCCACCACTTCCTCGATGCCGCCCACCATATAAAACGCCTGTTCGGGCAGATCATCGTACTTGCCCTCGATGATCTCGCGGAAACTCTTGATCGTGTCCTTGAGCTTCACATACTTGCCGGGGCTGCCGGTGAAGGCCTCCGCGACGAAGAACGGTTGCGAGAGAAACCGCTGGATCTTCCGCGCCCGGGAGACCGTGAGCTTGTCGTCCTCGGACAACTCATCCATCCCCAGGATGGCGATGATGTCTTGAAGATCTTTATAGCGCTGGAGGGTGGACTGCACGTCGCGCGCGACCTTGTAATGCTCTTCGCCCACGATCTTGGGATCTAAAATCCGCGACGTGGAATCGAGGGGATCGACGGCAGGATAAATCCCGAGTTCCGCCAACTGCCGCGAGAGCACGGTGGTAGCGTCTAAGTGCGCGAACGCGTTCGCCGGCGCGGGATCGGTCAGATCGTCGGCGGGCACGTAGATGGCCTGCACCGAGGTGATCGAGCCCTTCTTGGTGCTGGTGATGCGCTCTTGCAGCGCGCCCATCTCGGTCGACAACGTCGGCTGATACCCCACCGCGGAGGGCATGCGGCCCAACAGGGCGGACACCTCGGACCCGGCCTGGGTGAAGCGGAAGATATTGTCGATGAAGAGCAGCACGTCGCGGCCCTCTTGATCGCGAAAGTACTCGGCCATCGTGAGGCCGGAGAGGCCGATGCGCAAGCGCGCGCCCGGCGGCTCGTTCATCTGGCCGTAGACCAGCGCCGTCCGGTCGATGACGCCCGATTCTTTCATCTCCAGCCAGAGGTCGTTGCCTTCGCGCGTCCGCTCGCCCACGCCCGCAAAGACGGAAAATCCGCCGTGCTCCTTGGCGATGTTGTGGATCAACTCCATGATGATGACGGTCTTGCCGACGCCGGCGCCTCCGAACAGCCCGGTCTTGCCCCCGCGCGCATACGGCTCCAGAAGGTCGATGACCTTGATCCCGGTTTCGAACACCTCGGTGGCCGTCTCCTGCTCCTCGAATGACGGCGCGGGGCGGTGAATCGGAAGGCGGATCTTAGCGTTGACGGGCCCCAATTGATCGACGGGATCGCCGATGACATTGAGGATGCGGCCCAGAACCTCGGGACCGACCGGCACCGAGATCGGCGCGCCCGTATCGGTGACTTCCATACCGCGCACCAGACCGTCGGTGGAGGACATGGCCACCGCCCGGATGCGGTTCTCGCCCAAATGCTGCGCCGTTTCCAGCGTCAAATTGATCGCCGGTCGCCCCGCCTTGTCGTCGGCCGGCTGCTCAACCTTCAGCGCGTTGAAAATCGCCGGGAGCGCGTCGCGCGTGAACTCGACGTCGATGACCGGACCGATGACCTGCACGATATGACCTGTTTTCACGAGGGTTCCCTTTCTACTTGAAGGCTTCCGCCCCACCGACGATGTCCATCAATTCCTTGGTGATGGCCGCCTGGCGGGTCTTGTTGTAGATCAACGTCAACTTGGCGATCATGTCCTTGGCATTGCGCGACGCGGAGTCCATGGCCATCATGCGCGCGCCCTGCTCGCTGGCCGCCGATTCGAGCAACGCCCGCCAGATTTGCGATTCGATCGAGCGGGGGACGAGATCCGCCAGCAATTCCTCATCCGACGGTTCGTACAGATAGTCCGGACCCGCATCCGCCGGCGCGCTCGTCGATTGCGCCGCGGGTTCGAGGGGAATCAGCCGTTGCACACGGACCTGAAATGACATGGCCGACTTAAACTCGCTGTAGATCAGCCACGTCTCGTCGATGGTCCCGGTTCGGTAGGCATCCATCACGTTGTGCGCCAATTCCGCGGCGTGGTCGAACGCGAGTTTGTCAAAGATATTGACCAGGGTATGACGGGTCGCCGCTTGGCGGCGCCGAAAATAATCGCGCGACTTGCGACCGATCAACGTGAGGGACACCTGGCGCCCTTGCGCCTGATGCGAGCGCATGACCTCGGCGGCGCGACGAATGATCGTCGCGTTGAACGATCCGCACAAGCCGCGGTCGGCCGCCACCACCACCAGTTCCACGTGGCGAATCGGCCGCAACGCCAGCAGGGGGTGCGCGTCGCGGTTCACGCGCGCTCCGAGATTAGCCAGCAGCGATTCCATTTTCTGCGCGTAGGGCCGGGCCTTCAGGATGCGGTCCTGCGCGCGGCGCAGCTTGGCCGCCGA
>JBDSOK010000193.1:0-11892 GCA_039914845.1 Nitrospiria bacterium
GCGGCGATGGGTGGGACGCCGACCGTGTTCTTTG
Organism: Nitrospiria bacterium; assembly: GCA_039914845.1. Taxonomy (GTDB): domain Bacteria; phylum Nitrospirota; class Nitrospiria; order 2-01-FULL-66-17; family 2-01-FULL-66-17; genus 2-01-FULL-66-17. The sequence continues at coordinate 35 of JBDSOK010000193.1, forward strand.
TGGCCTTGTCCCTGCCGGATACGGCGTCGGTCCAAGACGCCGAGGCGCTGTATCGAGGATTGGGGCGCGCCGCCCGCCGTTATGGGATCGTCCTGGGCGGAGGCGATCTTTCCTCCGCCCCGGTATGGTCGGTCGCGATCACCTTGCTGGGGGAAGTCGCCCGCGGACGGGTGTTGACGCGCTCGGGAGCCAAGGCGGGCGATTGGCTCTGCGTGACCGGCACCCTGGGCGACTCGGCCGCGGGACTCGACCTGCTCCAACGGAAGGGGTTATCGCGTCTGTCCCGCGACCGTCGATTTCTCATTGACCGCCACCAAGTTCCCGAGCCCCGGCTTGCCGTCGGCCGGTCCTTGGGCGAGCGGAGAGTGGCCTCCGCGGCCATCGACCTCTCCGACGGCCTGGCCTCCGATCTTCGGCGCGTGTGCGATGCCGGCGGCGTGGGCGCGGAAATCGACGCGTCGGCGTTGCCGCTGTCTCCCGCATTCCGCGCCTATGCCGAGCACTACGATCGCGATCCGGTCCAGTTGGCTCTCACGGGCGGCGAGGATTTCGAATTATTGTTTACCGTTTCGCCCTCAAATCTAAAGCGGGCGCTCAGTCTGGCGACCCGGAAAGTCCCGATCACCCCCATCGGTCGCGTGCTCCCTCGCCGCGCGGGCCTCCGGCTGATTGACGCCACGGGCGCGAGCCGTCCGCTTCTGATGGCGGGTTACGATCATTTCAAGCGGTAGATTCGACAAGACCGCTCCAAACAACGAACAACGCCATTCATGTTAGGACTGAGTTCGTCCAGCCCCGCACGCCGGACAGTGGGACCACGCCGGCAGGAGCGCCTGACCGCAGGCACAGCGGCCCTCGGCGCGTGCGCCGCAGAAGGGGCAATAGGGGAATCCGGGCGGTTTGATGCCGCCGCACGCGCCGCAGAGCGCGGGGATGAGATCGTCGGATTCCAGCACCCGCCCCAATTCCTCCAGGCTCGTCGCCCCCGCCCGCGCCTTCGCAAGGCCGTCGCTTAACAAGGAAACCATCCCGCCGCGGAGGGCGGTGAGGCGCAGCGCGTCCTCGGTCGCGCCGGCGGCGATCTGCTCGCGCAGCCCGCGCGAGGGCAGCAGCGACTCAAAGAGCAGGACGCGTCCGTGGTAGCCGGTGCCGTGGCAGACCTCGCAGCCGCCCGCCGCCCACCAATCCGGATCGTCGCAGACCGTCGCGGGAAGTCCCAGTTGCAGCGCGTGGGCGAGCTCGGGCGGGCGCGGCGCGCGGCACGCGGGACAGAGCGCGCGAACGAGGCGCTGGGCGAGAATGGCGGCGGTGTGCGCCGCCACCAGGTAGCGCGGCACGCCGAGGTCGATGAGGCGGGCGATGGTCGCCGGCGCGTCGTTGGTGTGCAGGGTGGAGAGCACCAGATGCCCCGTCATCGCCGCCCGGAAGGCGATCTCCGCGGTCTCGCCGTCCCGGATCTCCCCGATCAGGACCACGTTGGGGTCCTGCCGGAGGATCGCACGCAACGCCCGGGCGAAGGTCAGGCCGATCTCGGGGTGGACCTGGACCTGATTGACGCCGGGAATGGAGTATTCGATCGGGTCCTCGACCGTGACGATATTGGTCGAGCCGTCGCGCAGCGCATTGACCATGGCGTACAGCGTGGTGGTTTTGCCGCAGCCGGTCGGTCCGGTGACCAGCACGATCCCTTTCCTCCTTTGCAGGACGCCCTCCACCGCGGCCGTGTCCCCCGACGACAAGCCCAGGCTCGCGACGGTGAGCAGCGGGCGCGAGTGGTCGAGAATGCGCATGACGATCTTTTCGCCGTATTGGGTCGGCAGCGACGAGATGCGCAGATCGACGGCATGTCCGCCATGGCTGGACCGGACCGCGCCGTCCTGGGGCATCCGCCGTTCCGCAATGTCGAGCGAGGCGAGGATTTTCAACCGCGAGACCAGCGCGGGGTGCAGGCTGCGGGGCAGGCTGAATGCCGTGGAGAGCAGGCCGTGAATCCGATAGCGGACGAGGCAGGCCTCGGCGGTGGGTTCCAGATGCAGGTCGCTGGCGTCCGCAGTCACGCCGCGCGTCACCAGCGCATCCACCAGCCGAATGACGGGCGAGGGGGTCGCTCCCGCCGGGGACGCGCCCTTGGCGGCGTCGGCCGCCAGCGCGGGAATCGACGCATCAAGCTCGCTGCGTCGTTGACGGGCTTGCCGAGTCAGCGCGGCGGTCAGCGCGTCGCGCGACACGAGCGAGAGCGCCACCAGGTGCTCCCCGAGCAGTCCGCCGCGCCGCCGCTGCTCATCGAGCCCGCGCCCCAGCGCCTGCGCGGTGAGGGCGCCCTGCCCGCAGAGCAATTCCCCGAGACGGTGCCCCATGTCTACGCGCTCAATGCCCGCATGCCGTTTCCAGATGGCGACATGAGGACGGATGGTAAGCCACTCCCCAGACGGAATCAAGCCCGCATTGCCAGCCGCATCGAGCATCTGACATAATACCGATGTCCTCGGGATGTCCTGTGAGCGCTGAAATGACTGCGGGCCGATTGCCGGAGACGGTTCGGCCCGAACGATACGATCTTTCGTGGGATGTGCGACCGGACGACGGCCGGTTCTCGGGGCGGGTGGCCATCACGGTCCGCACGACCGCCGAGGTATCCGAGATCCTGTTGCACGCTCAGGAGCTCACGATCACCGAGGCGGTGGTCCGCGCGGCGGACCGGACCCTTCCCGCGATCGCCACCCTCGACGCCGCATCCACCGTCCTCCGGCTCACATTGTCCCAACCGCTCCCGGCGGGACAGGCGATTCTCGACCTGGCCTTTTCCGGCCGTCTCAATGCGCAAATGAAGGGGTTGTATCAGGCGCGATCGAGCGTGGACGGTGTTGAAGAGCGCTACGCCTTCACGCAATTCGAGCCGACCGACGCCCGGCGGGCGTTTCCGTGCTTCGATGAGCCGGGATTTAAGGCGACGTTCCGGCTCGAAGCGACCGCGCCCGCGCATCTGACGGTTCTCTCGAATATGCCCGCGGTTTCGGAGGTGCGACGGGGCGATACCCAGACCGTCCGGTTCGCCGAGACGCCCGTGATGTCCACCTATCTCTTGGCGCTGGCGGTCGGACGGTTGTCGTCCCGCCCGCTTGCGGTCGAGGGCGTCCAGGTGGCGGTGTGGGCGGCACCCCATGACCTGCATCTGGCGGACTTTGCGCTGGAGGTGACGCGCGCGACCCTGCCGCTGTTGAACACCTACTTCGGGCTGCCCTATCCCTATCCCAAGCTGGATCTTATCGCGGTGCCCGATTTCGCGATGGGCGCGATGGAGAATTGGGGGGCGATCTTTTTCCGGGATTCCCGCCTGCTGGTCGATCCCGCGCGCGCGTCGACGGCGACCCAGCGCGCGGTGGCCAACGTCATCGTGCACGAGATCGTCCACCAGTGGTTCGGCAATCTGGTGACGATGGCGTGGTGGGACGACCTGTGGCTGAACGAGGCCTTCGCCACCTGGCTGGCCTGTAAGATCGTCGATCAGTGGCGTCCCGAGTGGCGCTCCTGGGACGAGTTCCAACTCGAAAAGCAGTCGCCGCTGGCGCTCGACGCGCTGGACAGTTCGCGACCCATCGTCTCCGCCGTGCGTTCGCCCGCCGAGATCGAAGGGATGTTCGACGCCCTCACCTATGACAAGGGCGCCGCGGTGCTCCGAATGATCGAGCAATTCGTGGGCGAGGAGGCGTTCCGCCGGGGCATTCAGACCTACATGGCCAAGCACCAATTCGGGAATACGGCGGCGGCCGATCTGTGGCGGGAGTTGGAAGCCGCCTCCGGACATCCGATTGGGTCGCTGGCCAAGGATTGGCTGACCCAGGCCGGCTATCCGATCCTCTGCGTGCGCGCGGGCGCCGCCGATCGGCGAAGTCTCGATCTGTCGCAACGTCGCTGGTCGGTGCACGGTGGAACGGCGCGAGCGGGCGCCTGGACGATCCCCGCGGTCATCCGGTACGAAGACGACTCCGGCGTGCAGGCCCATCGCGTGTTGGTGACCGCGCCCCGGGCTGCGGTTCGCCTGCCGGGTCGGGGCGCGGTGAAGTGGGTCTATGCCAACGGCGGAGAGTCCGGCTTCTATCGGGTCGAGACCGACGAGGGATTACGGGAGGCCGTGCTGTCCGCGGCCCTGTCCCTCAGCGCGGTCGAGCGCATCGGATGGCTGAGCCATACCTGGGCACAGGTGGAGTCGGGCGATCTCACGATCGACGCCTTCATGGGCGCGCTCGGCGCGCTGCGGGGCGACTCGACCCGCGTGGTGTTGGAGGCGATGGCGCCGTATCTGGACACGCTCGGGGATCGACTGGTCGGCGCGGACGACCGGCTTCTGTTCTCGCGCGTCGTGGACGATCTTACCCTCCCGGTCTGGGATCGGCTCGGGTGGGACGGCGGGGGATCGGACGATGAAACCCACTTGGCCCGCGCCGCCGTCGTGTGGATGAGGGGCGCGGCGGCGCGCGACGCGGTCATCCTCGCGGAGGTCGAGCGACGGCTGGCCGCCTACCTGAAGGATGCCTCGGCCCTGGACCCCACGCTGGTCTCCGCGGTCGTGCGCCTCGGCGCGCGACACGGCGACGAGAAACGGTTCGCCGAGTACCGTGATCGGTTTCTCCGGGCGGCCACGCCGGAAGATCGGGACCGCTACCTCGGCGCGCTGGCCGAGTTTGCCCAGCCGGACCTTATTCAGGAGCTCTTACGATTCACGCTCACCGAGGCGGTGCGCGGGCAGGACGTGTGGAAGCCCTACCGTCCGTTGCTCGCGAGCCCGGCGGCGCAAGAGGCGGCGTGGCGATTTCTCACGGCGCATTGGGAGGTCTTGCGGGCCAAGGCGGGATCGGTCGGCGCGACGCGCATGATTCAGGCCGCCCGCGGGCTGTGGCGCGACGCGTGGCACGAGGAGATCCGGTCGTTCTTTGCCGATCCGGTCCATCGCGTCGATTCGGCGGACAAGGCGTTGGCCCAAACCGCGGAATTCGTGCGCGTAGGGATCGCCCTGCAGGCCGCGCAGGCGGCCCCGCTCTCCCGCTGGTTGCGCGGTCTGGAGTTACGCGGCCCGCGAGGTGCTTGACGGAGGACGGAGGCCCGACCACTCCGACGTGTTCAACCAGACGGCCAAGGCTTCTTTCGGCATCGGCCGTCCCATGTAAAATCCCTGAGCGGCGTCGCAGTCCCATTCCGCCAGCCGATTCCAAATCGACTCTGTCTCGACCCCTTCGGCGATCACCGCCAAGCCGAGGTTGTGCCCAAGCTCGATCGTGGACCGCACGATGGCCGCGTCGTTCGCGTCCTCCGCCATGTGTTTCACGAAGGACTTGTCGATCTTGATCGTCGTGACCGGTAGTCTCTTCAGGTAGGCGAGCGAGGAATACCCGGTGCCGAAATCGTCGATGGCCAGGGGGATGCGCATCCGATGGAGTTGTTCCAGCACGTTGAGCGCGCGGGCCGGATCGGCCATGATCGTACTTTCGGTTATTTCCAGTTCCAGCCAGGGGGTGCCGTCTCCCGCCAGTTCGGCGATTTGTCGCGGGAGGGACGCGTCATGCAGGCTGCGGACCGACAGATTGACCGCGATGGGCAATCGGTATCCCGCCTCCCGCCACGCCCCGGCCTGCCGATGCGCCGTCTCGAGCACCCACCGGGTCAAGGGTCTGATGAGGCCCGTCCGTTCGGCCAGGGGAATGAAGTCGTCCGGCGGGATCAGTCCGCGATCGGGGTGTTTCCAGCGAACGAGCGCTTCCAGACCGATGACGCGGCGTGACCGGACGTCGATCTTGGGCTGGTAATACAGCACCAACTCGCCGTGCTCGATCGCGTAGCGCAGTTCGCCCATCAACGCCAGACGTTTGGGACTGTAATGGTCCTGCTCCGAGGCGTAGACGGCTTGCCCGCTCCGGGCGTGTTTGGCGGCGTACATCGCGATATTGGCGTGCTGAATGATGACGTCGGCCGCGGCGCCGTGCCGGGGATAGATCGCGATCCCGAGGCTGGCCTCGACCGCCAGGCTCAGCGTCTCCAGCATAAAGGGCACGGTGAGCGCGGCCCGGATCTTCTCCGCCACTTCGAGGGCCCCTTCTAAATCCGTGTCGGGCAGCAGCACGGCAAACTCGTCTCCCCCGAGCCGGGCGACCGTGTCGGCCTCGCGAAAGAGCCCCTGCAGCCGCGTTCCCAGTTGATCGAGGAGGCGGTCGCCGTATTGGTGGCCGAGCGTGTTGTTGATTTCCTTGAAATGGTCGAGATCCATCAGCAGGAAAGCCGCCGGTTTCTGCGACCGTTGGGCGGTTTGAATGACTTGCGTGAGCCGATCATGAAGCAGGGCGCGATTGGGGAGGCCGGTGAGCGGGTCGTAATAGGCCAGGCGCAGGATCGTCGCTTCGGCCTGCTTGCGTTCGGTGAGGTCGAAACAGACCAGGACGATCGACTGGATGTCGCCGGCGGGATCGTTGATGGGATCCCCGTTGGTCACCAGGTCGCAGTAGGTCCCCGCTTTGGTCCGGAATCGATAGTCGGCGTTGCGGATCAGCCGGCGCTCGTCCCGGAGGACTCGGACCTGTTCGGCGGCGCGCGGGTGGTCGGCCTCGTGGAGGTAGGCAAAAAAATTGCTCCCGATCAGTTCGGCCTCCGCATAGCCGGTGGCGAGGCAGAAGGCCTGATTGACCAATTGGAACGCGCCGTCGGGCGCGACTTCGGCCACGAGGCCGTGCATGGTGTCGACCAGGCCGCGAAACCGTTGCTCGGAGGCCTCCATCGCCTGCTCGGCCCGCCGTCGTTCGGTGACGTCGCGCAGGATGGCGGTGAACAGCGTCGATCCCTCGTGCACGATTCTCGAAATCGACACTTCCGCGGGAAAGACGGCGCCGTCCTTGCGCCGGCCCGACACGCCCCGGCGCTCGCCCATTTGACGGGCGGTGTCGGATTCGGCGGCGAAACGGCGGATGTGCTCGCCATGGACCGACTCGAGATCGCGGGGCAGGAGCAAGCTCAACGGACGGCCGATGACCTCCTCCGCGCGATACCCGAACGTTTGCTCGGCGCCGCGATTGAACAAGACGATTCGCTGGTCCTGATCGACGGAGATGATGGCGTCGGCGGCGATATTGAGCAGATTGGAAAAGCGCGCCTCCATCGCTTCCCGTTCGGCATCCGCGCGGCGCTGTTCGGATCGGACGCGAAGCTCCCGGTCCTCCTCCCGCTTGCGCGTGAAGGCGGCGGACTGTTTGAGCAGATGCCGACCGTAGACCGTGGCGCCCGCGACCATCAGCAGCACCAAGACGCCGATCGTCCATTCAAAGCGCTGCACCGCCGCGGCGGCCTCGAGCTGATCTCGGAAATGCGCGGACTGAATCTCGCGGATGTGCCGGTTGAGTTGCTCGAACGCGTGCTGAACCCGGCCGTATTTCCGATCCATCGTGGCCATGCGTTGTCCGGCTTTCGTCGTTTCGCCCCGCTCGAAATACGAGAAGATCAGGGCCGCCTCGGCGCTCATGCTGTCGACGGCGCCCTCGATGGCCGCCAAATCGTCGAGAAGGCCGGCCGCCGTCTCGCGCGGCGCGCCCTGCGCCAGGGTACTCTTGACGGCGGTCAGTTCCCGATCGAAGAGGGCCCGCGCCTGTTGCATGGCGACGCGTTCGCTCGCCGGGCGCCGCGAATCGAACACGTTGTTGCCCGGCGCATTGACGGCGACGGCCAGCCCCCGGAGTTGGTCGGACGTTCCGAGATGGGCGGCCCACTCGTGGTTGACGGCGACCGAGTCGGCGTAGATGCGCGTGATCCGGTGGCTTAAGTACAGCCCGAGGAGCACGGTCAACAGATCGAACCCGGCAAGGACAAAGTAGAGCAGCGGCCAGTTGAGGCGGGCTGAAGGGGCCGGGTCATCCCCGAGTGGAGAGTCTCGGGATGATCTCATGGATAGGTCGTGGCGAACGGTGGATCGAGGCAGGCGGCGCGCATACAAAATTGAACATATCGGGCCATCGCCAAACTGTCAATTCGATTGGGATATCAGGGCATCCGTCGAGGGGGGATGGGGGGCTGACGCTAGGCGACGGCCGCCGCGAAGGCGGGTCCGGCCGCTTTGACGGTTCGCGCGATCTCCCGCTCGGTATGGGCGAGCGAGAGGAACCAGGCTTCGAACTGCGAGGGCGGCAGATAGATCCCGGCGTCGAGCATGGCCGAGAAAAATCGCGCGAAGCGGGCCGTATCCGAGGTCTTGGCCCCCGCATAATCCCGCACCGGTGAGGCGGTGAAAAACACGGTCAGGACCGAGCCCGCGCGGTTGATCTGCACCGGCACGCCCGCGGCCTTCGCCTGCTCGGCGAGGCCCGCGGCCAGGAGCGCGCCCTTGGCGTCCAAGGTCTCGTAGATCCCGGATTTGGCCAGGAGCTTGAGGGTGGCAAGCCCGGCGCTGACGGCGAGGGGGTTGCCCGATAACGTGCCGGCCTGGTAGACGGGACCCGCGGGCGCGATCAACTCCATCAGGTCGCGCCGGCCGCCATACGCCCCCACCGGCAGTCCCCCGCCGATGATCTTGCCCAGGCAGGTGAGATCGGGAGAGATTCCATAGAGCGCCTGCGCGCCGCCGTAGGAGGCCCGAAAGCCGCTGATGACTTCGTCAAAAATCAGGAGCGCGCCGTGCTCGGTCGCGAGCGCGCGGAGGGCCGAGAGGTAGCCGGGTTCGGGAAGCACGACACCCATATTGCCGGCGATCGGTTCGACGATGACCGCGGCCACGGCGTCGCGATGGGTCTCGAGCGCGCGCCGCATGGCGGGCACGTCGTTATACGGCACGGTCAACGTGTGCTGCGCCAATTCGGCCGGCACACCGGGGCTGTCCGGCAGGCCCAACGTCGCCACGCCCGATCCGGCCTTGACCAGGAGACTGTCGGCGTGGCCGTGATAGCCGCCCTCGCACTTGACGATCAGGTTCCGTCGAGTCGCCGCCCGCGCCAATCGGATCGCGCTCATGACCGCCTCAGTCCCCGAACTGACCAGCCGGACCATGTCCATGGAGGGCACGGCCCGGGTCAGCACCTCGGCCAGCCGGACCTCCAGCGGCGTGGGCGCGCCGTAGCTTGTCCCATGATTGGCCGCGCGTTTGATGGCGTTGACGACCTGCAGATGCGCGTGCCCCACGATCATCGGCCCCCACGACCCCACATAATCGATGTACGCGTGGCCGTCCACGTCATAGATCCGGCAGCCCTTCGCCCGGTGAATGAAGGGCGGCGTGCGGTTGACCGCACGATAGGCGCGGACCGGGCTATTGACGCCGCCGGGGATCAGCGTCTGGGCGTGGGAGAAGAGATTGCGGGATTTGGGATGGTCCATGCACGGCTCCGGCAAGACGGAGGGCCATTGTACGGAAGGCACCCGGTCGGGTCAAGAACGGGGCACGGCGCGACGCGGTTGCGGGGGTCGGGGGGATGTTGGTATTCTGCCGGGGCCTCCCATGACAACCGCCGATTCCGACGCCGCGCCCCTCGACATCGCCGTTCGCTCCGCCGCCTTGCTGGAGTGGCCGGCGCTGCTGGCCAGGCTCGCCGATCACGCCGCGACGCCCGCGGGCAAAGAACGCTGCCTCCTGCTGACCGGGTGCAACGACCCGAAGACGGTCGAGACCTGGTATGCGGAGGTTGCCGAGTGGACGGGCCTGCACGAACACGGCGGCGGCTTCTCGCTCGACGGGGGCGTAGATCCCCGGCCGGCCTTACACGCCGCGGTGGCGGGAGGGATGCTCGATGTCGAGCAATGCCGCGAGATCGCATTGGTGCTGGATCAAGCCCATGACGTCCGGCGCGCGCTGGCCCGCCGGACCGATGTGCCCCGCCTCGCCGCCCGGGCCGCGCAGCTCGATGAGGTTCCCGAACTCCGTCGGGCCCTGGCCGACGCCGTGGACGCCCAGGGGCGCCTGCGCGAATCCGCCACCCCCGAGCTGTTTCGCCTGCGGCGCGAGGTCGACCGGCTGAGAACCTCGATCGTCCAGCGGGTGGAGGGCCTGCTGGGATCGCCGCAGTACGAACCCTGGCTGCAGGACGGCTACGTCACCCAGCGCGAAGAGCGGTACGTGTTGCCGATCAAGATCGAGCATCGGACGAAGGTGAGCGGGATCGTCCACGATCTCTCGTCGAGCGGCGCCACGCTGTTCATCGAGCCCGCCGAGTTGGTGGACGCGAACAACGACCTCAAATGGGCCGAGATGGCGGTCGGCCAGGAGATCGAGCGGATCCTGCGCCGGCTGACCGAACTGGCGGCCGCCTCGCGCGCCGTCATCGAGACCGATATCGAGATTCTGACCGCGCTGGACATCATCCAGGCGAAGGGCCGCTTCGGCCTCGCGTACCGGGGCGCCGTGCCGACGCTGTCCCGGGGGACGATCGGCTGGCGCGGGCTCCGGCACCCCCTCCTCGCGCTCAGGGGAATCCCGGTGGTGGGCAATGACGTGGTCGTCGATCCGGGGGTGCGCGCGCTGGTGATTTCCGGACCCAATACCGGGGGCAAGACCGTGCTGCTGAAAGCGATGGGCCTGGCCGCGCTCATGACGCGGGCGGGACTGCCGCTGGCCTGCGAACCCGGCAGCGAATCGCCGCTCCTGCCCGCGGTGCTGATGGACGTGGGAGACGATCAGGACCTCGGCCGCGATCTCTCGACGTTCGCGGCGCATATCCGGGTGGTGGGCGCCATGCTGGCCTTCGCCCCGGAAGGCGGGCTGGTCCTGATCGACGAACTCGCCACCGCCACCGATCCCGATGAGGGATCGGCGCTGGCCCGGGCCGTGCTGGAAGCCTTCGTCGCCAAGGGCGTGCTGGCGGTGGTGACCACCCATTACACCGCGCTCAAAGCGTGGGCCGCCGCCCCGGCCGCCGATCGCATGAGCGCGGGCATGGGATACGACGTCGGGGCCCTCGCCCCGACCTATCGCTTGACGCTCGGACGTCCGGGCGCCAGCCTCGGATTGGACGTCGCCGCCCGCCTGGGCTTGTCGGCCGCGGTGCTCGATCGCGCGCGGGCCTTGGTGGATCCGCAAACCGCGGTGCTGGCGCGGGCGATTGCGGGCCTGGAGCGCGAGCGGGGCGAGGCGGCCGACATCACGACACGATTGGCGGGGCTTGAAACGGCCGCCCGCGAGGCCGCACTGCGGCAAGATGCGGCGGCCGCCGCCTTGGAACGCGAGCGGGAGGCGGTGAGGGCCGATCGGAAGGCGCGGCTCGCCGCGGAGGTGGACCGGGCCAAGCGCGAGCTCGATCGCCTGATCGAGGCGGCCAAGCAGGAACGCGATCCCCGCAGGCTTCGCGCGCTGCGGCCCGCAATCGAGCAGGTCGGGCAGACGCAAGAACCGACCGATGACGGACCGCCCACTCCGAGGATCGAGCGCGAGGCGGGAGCGGCGGTCCGCGTGCGGACCCTGGGCGCCGAGGGCACGCTGATCGAGGCGACCCGCGGACGCCGTCGGGTCCGGGTGCGGGTGGACGATCGCGACGTCTCGGTCGATCCGTCGGCGCTTGAAGATGCCGCTCCCCCGGCTCCCGCCGCCCCCGCGGCCCGCGGGGGGACCGCCCCCCCGGCCGCCCCGGAGGAGACCCTGAAACTGATCGGCGCCCGGGTGGAAGAAGCGCTCGAACGAGTGGATCGCGCGCTGGACGCCGCCGCAGCGGGGGGCCTCACCCGCCTCAGGGTCGTCCACGGTCACGGGAGCGGGCGACTCAAAACCGCTCTTCGAGCCCACCTCGCCGCGTCTCCCTACGTCGCAGCCCACCGGCCGGGAGAGGGGGCGGAGGGGGGCGATGCGGTCACCATCGTGACCCTCGCGTAGGCGCCTGTCCAGGAGCGGCCATCTACGGCGTTGT
>JBDSOK010000225.1:0-4336 GCA_039914845.1 Nitrospiria bacterium
AATGACCGCGGCCTCGGTGGCCCGGCTCGAGTACCGCTCCAGATGTTTGACGCGTTCTTCGGCATAGGCTTTTAACGCAGGCGTCATGTCAATATGCCGTCCCGTCACCGTCGTTTTCATTGTGCCGCGTGCTCCTTTCCTTAGAGAGCCCGGGTTCTCAACAGGCTCCAATTTCCCCACTCGGACATCGTCCGTGTCGGGCGCCTCACACCACGCCCGATTAAAACACTCGTTTGCGTTTACTGGCGGGCGGAATGCGCAGCGACCCGCGATACTTGGCCACGGTACGTCTGGCGATCGCAATTTGCTCGCCCGCCAATCGCTCGACCAGTTGATGATCGGTCAAGGGATGATGGCCGTCCTCGGCCGCCACCAGTAGGCGAATACGCTCGCGCACGCTGGCCGACGAGACATCATCGCCGATCCCATTGACCCGCGAAATACTGCTGTTAAAGAAGTACTTGAGTTCGAAGATGCCTTGCGGCGTAAACATGTACTTATTGGTCGTCACTCGGCTGATCGTCGATTCGTGCATGGAGATGTCTTCGGCGACCTGCTTGAGGATCAGCGGTTTGAGACAATCGATGCCCTTTTCGAAAAATTCCTGTTGGAATTTGACGATGCTCTCCGCCACCCGCACGATGGTCCGATTCCGTTGCTCGATGCTGCGAATGAGCCAGAGCGCCGAACGCAGCTTATCCTCCAAATAGGTCTTGGTGGCCTCACCGTTCTGCGCCTTGGCTTTCAGCAATTTACGATAGTAGGCGTTGATGCGGAGCCGCGGCAATCCGTCGTCATTGAGCAGCACCGCATACTTGCCTTCGATTTTCGCGACGAACACATCGGGCACGATATAGAGATTTTCCGAGGACGCGAAAGGCCGGCCGGGTTTGGGTTCCAAGTGCTCGATGACCTTGGACGCGTGATAGATCTCCTCGGGAGTGGCGTTGAGCGCCTTCCCGATCACGGCGTACCGCTTCTTTTCCAAATCCGGCAAATGATGGGCGATGATCGATTCGACCAGCGACCCCTGGAGCCCGAGTTGTCGCGTCTGGATCAAAAGGCATTCCTGTAGATCCCGCGCGCCCACGCCGATGGGATCGAACGCCTGCACGACCTTCAGGACGCGCTCGACGTGGGCCGATGACGCCCCGGTCATGCGAACCAGCTCGTCGAGGTCCAAGCGGAGATAGCCGTCATCGTCCAAATTGCCGATCACCGCTTCGGCGAGCTGACGATCCTCGTCGCTGACCGGAGAAAGCCGTAATTGCCAGGTCAAGTGCTCCACCAGCGATACCGGCTTGGTCAGCGTCTGCTCGTACGACGGGAGATCCTCGGGAGCGGCCGAGGCGTATTCGTAGTCCCGTCCGCCGCCCTCATCTTGGTCGAAATAATTGTCCCAGTTGAATTCGAGACGGTCCAGCGATGGCGCTTCCTCCGGTTCCCCATCGGTCACCTCCGCTTCCGTCTTCGCCGGCGCTCCGTCCTCCCCCGGCGAGACCTCCTCTTCGGGACCGTCCGGGGTCGCTTCCTCCTCGAGCACCGGATTTTCGGTCAGCTCCTGGCTGACGGTCTGCGTCAATTCCAAACGAGACAGTTGCAGCAGGCGGATGGCCTGCTGCAACTGCGGCGTCATGATCAGCTTCTGCTGGAGACGCAGCTCGAGGCGCGCCCTCATTTCGACGTGCCCTCCGCCACAGCGGCCCCCTGCCACGCGAAATGTTCGCCCAGATACAAGGCCTTGACCAGCGGGCTGCTCGCAATCTCCGCGGGCGACCCCGCCTGCAAAATTTCTCCCGCGTTGATGATGTAGGCGCGATCGGTGATTTCCAGCGTCTCGTGAACATTATGGTCGGTGATCAACACGCCGATGCCCCGCACGCGAAGATGGGCGATCACCTGCTGGACATCGATCACCGCCAGCGGATCGATGCCGGCAAAGGGTTCATCGAGGAGAATGAACCGCGGGGAGAGCACCAGCGCGCGGGCGATTTCCACGCGACGCCGTTCCCCTCCCGAGAGCGTGTAGGCCATTTGGCCGGCCAGATGCGCGACGCCGAGTTCTTCGAGCAGGCTCGAAAGCCGCTTCCGGCGCTCGGCCTGCGACAAATCCAGCGTCTGGAGAATCGACAGCACATTCTCCGCCACGGTGAGCTTTCGGAAGACCGAGGCTTCCTGCGGCAGATAGCTGATCCCGTGGCGGGCCCTGCGGTACATCGGCAATCGCGTGATCACGCGACCGTCCAACACGACCTCGCCGCGATCGGGAAGGAGGGAGCCCACGATCATGCTGAAAATCGTGGTTTTTCCCGCCCCGTTGGGTCCGAGCAATCCCACCACTTCCCCGGGGCGGATCGTCAGCGACACCCCCTTGACGACGCGACGGCCTCGAAACACTTTCTCAATCTGCACGGCGTTCAAGCCGGGCCGGTCGGTGTCCTGTTGAGACGGTAACGAGTCGGTCGCCATGGCGGCTATTGAGCCGGAGCGGATGATCCGCCCGGACCCGGGGTGTCCTCCGGATAAATCACCACGTGGCTCTCTTCCACCACGCTGCGACGCTCGCGGAGTAAAATGGTGATTTTCGATCCTTGAATGCGATACCCGTCCTCCCAGGTTTCGGGCCGGCCTGTCAAGACGATCGTCTCCTCCGCGCGATGGTACACGGCCTGATCCGCGGTGGCCGTCTTCGCCCCCTGAACGACTTTCACCCGTCCATGAGCCTCGATTCGTTCCACATTATTCTCGGCCAAGGCGGCGCCCTGTATCCCGGGGAGCGGATTCCCCGCCGCCGTCTCGCGGGTGGTCGGCATCAATACGACTTCGACGCGATCGGCGCGGAGATCCAAATCGCCCTTCTTAATGACGACATCTTGATCGAAGATGACGCGTTGGTCGAGGTTTTTCACGGTCATGCTGCGCGACGTAATCGCCATCGGTTTATCGAGGGTGGGGCCGGACGGGAACTCACCCGCAGCCGCAACCCCCAGCCACGCCGGGATCACCGCGGCCGCCGCAACGTAGAGACCCCGCACGTTAGAACACCCGGGCGTGGACGTCGCGAAGGAAGGTGAATTCTTGCACGCGCGGTCGGGCCAGGAGGCCGCTGCCCGATATGGCAAGGCGCGGCCCGGTCAAATACGCGACGCGATCCGACGAGACCTCTTTCGGCCCATCACTCCAGGTCAGGCGGTCGGTTCGCAGTTGATAGCCGTCGGGCAATCGGACGACCACGCCGCCGTCGGATCCCTCGATGACGGCATCCCGGGTGGTCATGTCGAAACTGCCCGACGCGCCCTCAAATTCGATCATCGATCCGTCCGGCGGTCGCGATGTCCCCCGAATATCCTCCAGCAACGCCTGATGCCCACCTGGGAGAAACCGCGCACGCGAAGCCCTCACTTCCCATTGCACCCGCCCGTTCGAACTGGTCGTCAGGTGAAAACCGGTGAGTACCACATCGCTCTCCGCCAAGGTGGAAGAGCCGGCGGTTGAGGTGCCGTGCCCCCGAAGCTCGGCCAGCAGCACCGAGCCGATGGCCACCAGCCCCGCCGCAATTGCCAGCCAAAGAGGAAGGGTTTTCCAGACGATTGAGCGGATGGCCATTGCGAGTCCTGAAACCCCGGCGCTGCAGATGCCGACCCCACTATAACATACGCCCCGGAGCGAGTAAACACGATCCGAAGCGCGAGCGGCGGCTGCAATCGTCGCTCACGCACCGAAAATGGCGCCGAACCCCACGGACCAAAAACTCCTTGACAGGCTAAAACCGGATCAGCTATGTTAGGCCGTTCCATTTGAGAATCACTCACGTCGCAATGCGCCACGGCTGCTGCCGTCCCGGCGTCTCCTCGCCGGAAGGAGTCCCATGAGTCGGATAACCGCTGGTGGATGGTCGGTACTCGGTATCTGGTTGGCAAGCCTCGCGGCCCCGACCCTCTCCATGGCGGATGATCCGGCGCCGGCCGCGCCGCTCCCCGAACGAGTCTATGCCGCGAAATTCGATGACGTGTGGGAAGCTACCCTGACGTTTCTCAAGACGCGGTCGGTACCGATCCCCATCGCCGGAGCGGAGAAAGATCCCGAAAAACCGAAAGAGGCCGCCAAGGGCGTCATCACTACGCTGCCTCATCGCTATTTCAAAATAGCCTCCGCAAGCTTTCCTCCCCGACAGCAGGATTTTCGCGACACCTATACGCTGACCATGACCGCCCTGCCCAAAGGTCCGCCACCGCCCAATCCGCCGGTACCTGGGGTGCCCGCCCCGCCTTCCGATCGGCCGGGGGATTTAACCAAACTCCAAGTCGAGCGAAAGTTTGAGAAGTACGATAAAAAA
>JBDSOK010000255.1:0-3178 GCA_039914845.1 Nitrospiria bacterium
GCAGCCCGGCCGTGCCGATGCACCGCTTGCGGAACACCTCATCGGGATCCCGTGCGGGGCGGCACCCGCCGTCGTTGAGGGTCGCGGGTCCGAGGAAGGTCGGAGGATCGGCAAACCACGCGAGCACCCGTTCCACGGCTCCCTCAGCCCAAAATTCCGCCTGGATCACCCGCGCCTCACGGCCAACCGCGTCGCGCTCGGCCATCACGACGCGGAGCCACGCCCCGGCGAGGATCGACAGCAACGCCAGGGACAACAAGGCCACGACCAGGACCGCGCCGCGTTCCCCCCGGATCATGGGTGGGCCGTCATCAGGCGGCGCCATGCGGCCGGCGCGTCTCCGGGCTTCGCCCGCATCTCGAGTCGGAGGACGATCGCGGCGCCTTCCACCCTCGCCGAAAACGCCGCGACGTCCTGGGCCACACGCTGGCTCGCGCCATCTTGCGCGCGCATGAGTCGGCCCCGGCGAGCATCGAGGGTGTAGGTCACCTGATTGGACACCGAGATCCGAGTGCCGGTCGGATACGAGTGGATGAGCGGCGTCTCCAGGTCAACCTGGTCGCCGGCACGGCCCGCAACCTTCAGACACTCGGCGACATCGTCCGACGGATCGGCCGGGTCTCCGATGCCGATCAGCAGGATGCGATCGCGATGGTCGAGTAACGCTCCCGCGGCCACCACCATACTGCGCCGGCCGGAGGACACCGGTTCGCGAAGGACGGTGGTCCGTTCGTACAGATTCGCCGCAAACGACAGGCGCGCGTCGTCGAGGTGGAGGCCCGGCTCGGCGCACCCGGGTCCCCGAGCGACCCGCTCGGCTACGCGCGCCTCCTCGACCATCAAGTCCAGGGCGAACCGCGCCTGCTGATCGCGATCGACCCGCGTCGTCTGCCGATGGTATCCGGATTGGTAGGCCAGCAGCGTCTGGCACACGCCGGCGGCGATCAGAGAGCTGATCGCGACCGAGACCACACATTCGACCAGTGTCATCCCGTGCTGGCTTCTCCAGCGATTTGTCGGCGCGGCCATCAGGGCGTCCGGCCTTGCGCCCTGAACCCGACGGCCCGGAACACCTGAATCGCTCCCCGCCGGTCCCAACGGCCGGCAACCGTCACACGAACCATACCTGGAACCGGACGATCGGGTTCGACCGTCCAAACTCGGATGATGCCGTCATGACGATCCTCCCCGATCACGACCGTTTCCTCCAATCGCTCGGCATCGCCCGTTCGCTTGCCGAGCGACTCGTAGGCCTCCCCCAGTTTCGCGTCCATCTTTTCTCGGACCAACCAGACGGCAGACCGGCGATGTTCGGCGTCGCCCAGAACCCGCCGCCCCTCGGTAAATGCCGTCGTCACGGCCAGAATCCCGATAACCAGAAGGCTGACCGCCAGCAGGGTTTCGATCAGACTGAACCCGCGCTCTCCGTTCAGCGCCATTGCACGCCATCCCACACGGACACCGAGGCGTATCCGGCGATATTGACCGTGATCTTCCGCGCCAGACTCGTCTGCGTGCGGATCATGACCGATCCGAAGCTGTTCTGAAGACCCGCCCGGGTACTGAACGTGATCGCATCATCTCGAAACGTCACGCCGTCGGCCTCCGGATCGAGCGGCGATCCGAACGAGAGAGTTCTGGAAAGCCGGACCACCCGCCCAGGCACATGGCCCGCCCCGTTGATCGTATAGAGGGATCGCCCGGGGTCGAATCGCATCTCGACGATCCGCCCCTGAGTCTGCGCCGTGAGCCTCGCCCAGCGGATGTCTGAAAGGAGGGTACGCGTGGCCGCCGACAGTTCGGTGTCCTGAAGGAGGGCAGCGACACGGGGCCATGCGATCGTCCCGGCGACCGCGATGATGCCCAGCACCAGGACTAACTCCAGCACGGTGTATCCCGCTGCCCGTCGAATCGATGGGGCGACTGTATCCGGCATAACCGGGTGCTATTCAAAACCCGTGCCGAACTCGGGAACAACCACAACGAGGGATTTGGCGAAAAGCCTGAATGGCGATTCAGGGACGCGCAGGACTCTTCATAGTCGCACCGCCCGAATGAGCGGCAACGCCGCCGATCCGTTACGCCGCAGGACTCATTGGTTCGGAAGACCCGGAGGGGAGCCCCGGCCGTTCGATGCCGTACTCTTTGATTTTGGTCAGGAGGGTCTTGTAGCTCACCCCCAAAAGTTGCGATGCCCGGCTCTTGTTCCCTCCGGTCCCTTTGAGGACTTTTCGGATCATCCGTGTTTCCACCATTCTTACCGCGGCGCCACTGACGTCTCGCAGCGTGCCCTCCAACGGAACTTCACGGGCTTGCAACTCCCCCAGTTCCTGCTGCCTGATGCCCAGATGCTCATCCTCAATCACCTCTCCTTCGGTCAGGATGACCGCGCGCTCAATGCAGTTTTGGAGTTCTCGAATATTCCCACTCCAGTGATGTTGGATCATTACGTGGCGTGCACTTTCAGAAAGAGTTTTGAGCGGCCGCTGGAGTTCGCGGCAGTAGTGGGCCAGAAAAAACTCCACCAGGGCAGGGATATCGTCCCGCCGGTCGCGGAGGGGCGGAATCGTGATCGGCACGACGCTGAGACGGAAAAAGAGGTCTTCGCGAAAAAGCTGTTGAGCAATGGCCGCGCGAAGGTCTTTGTTCGTCGCCGCCACCACGCGGACGTCAATTTTGACGCGAGAAATGCCACCCACCCGACAGAATTCTTCGCCCTCCAACACCCGCAGCAGCTTGGCCTGTAGCCCCAAATCCAGATCGCCGATTTCGTCCAAGAAAATCGTGCCGTGATCGGCCAGTTCGAACTTTCCAATCCGTCGCTCGCTGGCTCCTGTAAAGGCGCCCCGTTCATGACCGAAGAGTTCGCTTTCCAACAACTCCCTGGGAATCGCGGCGCAGTTGATCGCGACGAACGGCCCGTCGCGCCTCGGACTTAGTCCGTGCAGGGCGCGCGCAAATAATTCCTTGCCGGTCCCGCTCTCGCCGAGAAGCAATACGGTGGTCCGGCTTGGCGCCACTTTATGAATCTGATCGATGACCGCCAAGACGCGAGGGTGTTTTCCAATAATCCGCGGGAGTCCGGCATGCGTCATCGCCGCATCTCGAAGCAAGAGATTCTCCATAACCAGGCGTTGCTTCTCCAGCGCCCGCTGGATGACCAACAGGAGGTGGTCGG
>JBDSOK010000162.1:0-4687 GCA_039914845.1 Nitrospiria bacterium
GCTGCGAGCCTTCCTGCGCATAGTGCTTGAGCTGCTCCGCCCCTTCCTTCACTTTTTCCTGACCACGCTTGGCCTGATCGGCCAGCCACTGGCGCGTTTCATTGCCGGATTGGGGAGCGAACATCAGTGCGGCGACGACGCCGACCAACGCTCCGGTTAAGGCAAACGCCGTTCGGCCGGCGCCATCCTCTTCCTGATAACGAGATCCATTGCTCCGGCTGAAGTACCGGCCGGCTCCCTCGCCCGCTTCTTTTAACTTCTCCCCGCCGACATTGGCATACTCGGCCAGCCACCGACGGGTCTGCCGACCGGTTTGCGGCGCAAGGAGAAACGCGCCGATGGCTCCCAGCACGGCTCCGGTCATTAACGATCCTTTTCCCATATCGCTATAGTCTTGCATCGTATCCTCCTTGGGTTGGTACAAATCGAATCTACACGTGGAGCAATTGTCCACACGCTTCCCTGCCCGGCGGCATGTCGTGCCGCGGCATGTCCATATCGCCGTTCCTGCGTCGTATGAGGTCGGACTCCTCGTCCGTCCCGGTTTCCAGACCCCGAAGAGCCCGGAAGCGAGCTTTGGCCGCCGCCATCCGACCGAGCTGATATTCAATGAGCCGTCGAACGCGGGGCGGGAGGTTGGCGTCTCCGACGCGAAGATACTCCTGAATGGATAACTCCTCCCCACGTTCGCAATAGGCCAAGATCTCGTCCTGGCTGCTGCCCTGACCAAGCACGTTGACGGCAAACGAACTCCGTGCCTCCGTGGGAGGCATCGTTCGGTCGTCACGCAAGGTCCGAATCTCTTCCTGAAGAGCATCCTCGAACAGGAGACGTTGCTGCGCGTAGGTATCGAGGACCATTCGGAGCGCCGTACTACGGGTCATCGCGGCAGCCGCGCGAAAACGCCATTGGGCCTCTTTGCAGAGGTCCCGCAAACCAAGGCATACCGAAAGAGGCTGGGCGTTCGACCAATCCATAGTGTCGTGTGCTCCCAACGGCACGGCAACGAACCGAACGGCAAACGGGCGCCACATCCATGTGGCTCCTGATCCCGGCCTGGTCAACCCGCTACACGCAACGCGTCTCCTTGGAGGATAGGCGACCCGCCATTTCCGTACAATCAGGTAAAACCCTTCAATAGCGAACGGAAATTTCCGGATCATCACACGACAAGTGATTGGGGGGCGCCGGTCAATTGACAACCCCTAACCGCCTAATTACAATGGGGTCTGATCTCAACATCGAGCCCCAACCTCCTATGAAAGCCGTCGGTATCATCGCCAAACACCATCACCACGACGCCAAACCCATCGTCGAGCAACTCGTCGCCTGGCTGGGTCAGCACCAAAAAGAGGTGTTGCTGGATACCGATACCGCCGCCTTGATCGGGATGAAGGGCGGTTATCCCAAACCGAAGATCCCCCCGTTGGTGGACCTGATGATCGTGCTGGGCGGAGACGGCACCCTGCTCAGCGTGGCCCGGCTGATCGAAAATCGGGATGTGCCGATTCTGGGCGTGAACCTGGGCGGACTGGGCTTTCTTACCGAAGTGACGCTGGATGAAATCTTCCTGACCCTGGAGAAAATCTTCAAGGCCGAGTACACCCCCGACACCCGACTCCTGATTCGCGCGCAGGTCTTCCGGCAGGGTGAACGCGTCGTCTCCTCGTCCTGCCTCAACGATACGGTCATCAGCAAGGGTGTGCTGGCGCGCATGATCCGCCTCGAAGTCTCGATCAACGATCAATTCGTCACCTCGCTTCGCGGCGACGGACTGATCCTCGCAACGCCCACCGGTTCGACGGCCTATTCGCTGTCCGCCGGCGGCCCCATCGTCAACCCGATGGTCGAAGCCCTGGTCTTTACGCCGATCTGTCCCCACACCCTCACCAACCGGCCCATCGTCATCCCGAGCACCGCCGTGATCAATGTGACGGTCAAGAGCCGGGAGGACGGCGCCATGGTGACGTTCGACGGACAGGTCGGGTTCACCTTGCGTCCGGATGACGTCATCGAGGTCAGAGCGGCCGAGCATAAGATCACGCTCATTCGCGCCCCCGAAAAGAACTTCTACGCCATTCTTCGCGAGAAATTGAAGTGGGGCGAAGGCTGACGGTATTCGCGGTTCGTTCCGCGTTCCTGCTCTCCCTCGTGTGTCCCGGCCCCGCCCTCGCCCAAGCGGATTCCTTGTGGACCAGTTGGCGGATCGGGGCGTTGGTCCGCGCGCTGGCGGTTCAGGACGACTCGATCTGGATCGGCACCGCCAACGGCTTGTTGAAATTCCACATCCCCACCGAACAACACCGGGTCTATACCACCAAGGACGGCTTGCTCAGCAACGTCATCCTGGGGATTACGATCGGACCGGACCGCAACGCGTGGATCGGCACCTACGGCGGCGGCTTGACCCGCTTCGACGGCAAGACCCGCTGGACAACCTATACCCCCTACGGGGCCGGACCGACCGGTCGCTACCGCGCCTCCTATATCCGCTACCGCCCGGGCCAAGGCCTCGGCGATCTCTGGGTCTATCAAACCCTGTTCCTGCCCGACGGCACACTGTGGGCCGCCACCTGGAAAGGCGCCAGTCGCTACAACGGCAAGACCTTCACCACCTACACCACGGCCGATGGATTGGCGGACAAGTGGGTCTATTCGATGGCCGTCGATGGGAACGGCCGATTCTGGTTCGGCACCGAAGGCGGCGTGACGCGGTACGACGGTACGCGATGGACAAGCTGGACCCATGCCGACGGCTTGGGCGCCGAGCTGCCGCGCGATCCCAATCGGTCGCGCTCGACCGACGCCCCCAGCCCTCACCACCAGCAAGCCGAAAAACGCATCGCCGATTACAACCCGAACTATGTCTTGGCGACCGTCATCGACGCCCGGGGGGTGAAGTGGTTCGGCACCTGGGGCGGAGGCTTGGCGCGCTTCGACGATCGGACCTGGAAGAACTACACCACCGCCGACGGGCTGGCCGGCAACGTCGTCAACGCGATCGCACTCGATCGCCGGGGCGTGTTGTGGCTCGCCACCGACGCAGGCGTCAGCCGTTTCGACGGGACGCGCTTTCGCAATTTCACGACCATGGACGGATTATTTCATGATGCGGTCTACTCCGTGGTGATCGATTCATTTGGCGCGAAATGGTTTGGGACCTATGGCGGCGTCAGCCGTTACACCGGTTCCTAAGAGCCTGTCCATGAACGGCCATCTGCTGCGTTGTCAGTCGGCCTTGCGTGCTCACATACGACTCAGTATGCTCCGCGCGCAAGGCCTCCCTCCGCCTTGCATCTGGCCATCCCTGAACAGGCTCCCCCCCCCCAAAGTCACTCGATTTCCGAATTCGCCTCTTGATGCGCCTTATCCTAGGTCCAAAGGCCTACCTTTAGAGATCGTGGCCGGGACTTTCAGCCCCTGAAAGGATGTTTCTCGTTGACTTCATTCCGACGGCTCGGCTAGGATGGGAACCTTCAGGTCCTATTTCTTGACACACACATGACGATGTCGGAGTTTCTATGAGCGAAGGGCAGAGCGGGTATTGCATCGTGGTGGTCGGAGCCGGTCCGGCCGGCATGGCGGTGGCCGGCCAATTGTCGAAGAACGGCCACCGGGTCATCATTCTCAATCGCGATTGTAAGGTCGGCGGTCTGGCCGAATACGGTATTTTCCCCAGCAAACATCGCCTCCGTACCGGGCTGCAGAAAACCTACCGCGAGATTCTGTCCCGCCCCAATGTCTCGTATTTCGGCAACGTCAGCGTGGGCCGTGATAAAGACCTGAGCGTGGACGAGCTTCGCGCGCTCGGGGCGGACGCGATCGTCTTCGCCACCGGGGCTCAAGGGACCAAAACCATCGGCGTCGAGGGCGATGACGCGACCGGCGTGTTCCACGCGAAAGACGTGGTCTACCACTACAATCAACTCCCCGGATTTTCCGAGCGCCCGTTCGATGTGGGCCAACGGGTGGCGATCATCGGGATCGGCGATGTGATGATCGATCTCGCCCACTGGCTGATCCGGGTGAAAAAAGTGCAGGCGGTCACGGCGATCGTCCGTCGCGGGCCGGCCGAACGGAAATATAATCCGAAAGAAACCCACGCGGTCTGTTCTAATATCGACAAAGATGCCCTGTCCCAAGAGTTCGATCGAGTCCGTGCCCGGCTGGAAGCGGTCGGCCAGAATCCCGATCAGATTCACACCGAGATGGTGGGGGAATTCAAAAAATGCGATCCCGCCGTCAGCGGCACGATGATGTACTTCCGCTTCTTGTCCTCGCCGCGCCGGATGCTGGTCGATGCGCACAACCGCGTCCGCGCGCTCGAAGTGGAGCACACCAGGTTGGAGAAAAAAGGCGAGGATACCGCCGCGAAGGGCACCGGCGAGTTTGAAGAATTGCCGTGCGACAGCGTGATCTTCGCGGTGGGCGACCGCGTGGATGAATCGGTCGGACTCCCCTACAAGAACGGGATGTTCATGACTAATCCCACACCCTCCGGGAACGCCCCGGACGACGCGTGGTTTCAGGTCTATGACGAGACGTCCGGCAAGGTCCTCGACGGCGTGTTCGTGACCGGGTGGGCCAGGAAAGCCAGCGAAGGCCTGGTCGGGATCGCCAAACGCGACGGCGAATGGTGCGTCGAAGTGGTGCAACGCTCTCTGGCCGCGCGCCCGGCTCCGACTCC
>JBDSOK010000228.1:0-4542 GCA_039914845.1 Nitrospiria bacterium
GATCGGCAAGGGGAGTGCCGGGGAGAGGATTGAGAAAATTGACCGGAACCGAATCGACATTGAGCGCTCGGAGCGCCCTGGCGACATCGATCAAATCGTGGTCGGTCTCACCCATCCCGGCCAATACGCCGCTGCACGTGGACAGGCGGGCGGATTGCACCGCTTCAATCGTTGACACACGATCGCCGTACGAATGGGTCGAACAAATCGAGGGATAGAAAGCAGCGCTGGTATTGAGATTGTGGTTGATCCGGTCGACGCCCGCATCCTTGAGGCGCCGGGCCTTCTCCACACTCAAGAGCCCGAGGGAGCAACAGACCTCGATCGGGACGGCGGCCTTGATGGCGCTCACCGCGTCCACCACGCCGTCTAATTCACGGTCGGTCGCCCCTCGCGCGCTGATGACGAGACAGAACCGATGGGCTCCCGATCGGGATGCGGCGCGCGCGGCCTCCAGCATCTCAGCGGTCGAGCGCAGCGGATACCGTTCGATGTCGCTGGTCGCCACCGCCGACTGCGAGCAATAGCCGCAGTCCTCCGGGCAGAGCCCGCTCTTGGCGTTCATCAGCACGTGAAACTGAACCCGACGGCCGAAGGTCGCTCGGCGGACCTGAAAGGCCGCCTCCAGCAACCGCGGTAGATCCTCCACCGGCGCCTGCAACACCGCCAGCCCCTCGTCCACGGTCGGCGACGTTCCCGCCAACGAACGCCCGGCAATCGCCTCAAACTCCATCCCACCTCCTTGTCCGTCATCAACCACGGCTACGTATACCCTTTTCACGGGAGTTTTTCAATGGACGGCCCGGTCCAGCGGGGGCGTCGAATATCCAGGCCCCTCCGAATGTCGTGAGAAGTATGGGCCGCATGCCGTCTGGAATCCTCTTGATCACGGTGCTCTGCATGGGGTGCGGAGCGGGCCTTCCATCCGAGGAATTTCCCCCGAAAAATGCCGTTGAGCCGGTGGCCCAGGGATGCGCCTTGACCGGCGCACCGCTTGATTTCGGCATCACCAACGTCGCCTCGACATTGTTTTGGGCCGCCGACGGCCGAACGACCGATGAGGCCAAGATCAAGCTCCTCTTCGAAATCCCGGCCGATCAATTGCCGGGCGACACCGTGAGTGCCAGCATCCGCGTCGTCCCGCAATCGGTATCTCCCGGCGGTCACGTCGATACGGCCTTCCGCATCGTCGCCCTGGATCCTGCCGGCCTCACCGGGTTCGCCGGGGGTGGTCAGCCCCCGCTGCGGCTGCGAATCCGCTACGATCCCGTCAAATGCGAGATTCCGGCCGCGGTCGAATCGACCTTGGTCCTGGGGCGGCTCGATTCCAACGGGCAATGGCGCGAAGTGTGCGGGGAGAAGGCCACTCTGAGCGCCGGCATCCGCGAGGTGGCCTGCGATCAAGGCGATCTCAGCTTCGGCGTGTTCGGGGTCATCAACCCGGCGGTGACCAACATCACGGATCCCGATGCCCCCTTCTTCCCCGATCGCACCGTCTCGCTGTCGCTCAATAATCCGACTCAATCCACCGTCGAGATGGTGTGGGGCGGCGCATCGGACGGGTCGGGGAGCGGCATCAAGGGTTATCGCGTCTATATTGAGCAAGAGCCGCCGATCTTTTTTGCCGACACCACGTCCTACCCGTCCATCGTTCGGTACACCCTGCGTGCGACCGGAACCCTCGATTTAACCCAAACCCATCGCTACAGTGTGAGCGCGGTCGACAATGCGGATAATGAGTCCGCGCGTTTCGGCAATGTGTCGTATCCATAGCTGACCGCCGCGGGTTGATTTACCCGACCGACGTCCGGTACGATCATGACTGCGCGTCCCGATCTCCACATCGAATTACCGACTTGGCAGACCCCACTCTCAAGGATCGACCGGCTTCACGCCGTCGGCCACGGCGGTGGCTCATCATGGCCGCCGGGCTTGCCGCGGCCTCAACCGTCGCCACCCCGGCGTTGTCCGAACCGCCGGACCGAACCCCTGCGCTGAAAAAAGCCGTCGTGGCCTTCAACGCAAGCCTGTTGACGATGCGTGAGAACGCGGCGTCGCCGGCGCCGCACCTGGAGATTTTGTTCGACGTGGACGGGCGGGGCGATACCGTCCCGGCCCACCACTTGCCGAGTTGGATCAAGGTCAGTCTCGACCGCCATCCGCCGAAAGAATATTCGTATACCGACGCCGAATGGCATGCGCTCGCCAAGGGAGGCCTGCAGCTGCTCTTCACCGTCCCGGCGGTCTCCGGCCCGCATACGTTGACGGTCGCGTACAAGGGCATCGATCGTAACGGCAAGACCTATCTGAAAACCCGCACGCTGGCCTTCACCACGACTCAAGGGGCGGATCATCGGGTGCTGCGGTTCCGAGCCGATGTGAATCACGAACCGCAGCTCACACTGGAGGCCATGGGGGCCTCGTTATTCCAGATGTCGTCGCCGGAGCTTCAAAGTCCGGCATCCCGTTTGGGCCTCTTCGCCGCCGAAACCGGAGACCACGGCGCCGCGGCCGGGTGGTTTCTGGCCGCGGCGGACGGCAAGCCGGCCGATCGCCGCCTCGATGACCGGTTTCGGCTGGCGGAGGCCTACGCCGCAATCGGGCTCCCGGAAGAGGCCGAGACGCTATTGAAGGCACTATTGCAGGACACCTCCAATCCCGCGAGCGTGGCGCGCGCATGGATGCTGATCGAACGGATCGCCTTCCGGGGAGGGCGGCACGCTCAAGTCCTGGAGGCCTATGAGCGACTGGGCCCCGGCCTGTCACCCGAAGACGCAGGCGAGGCGCACCTCATGGCCGCCCTGAGCGCGTTGGCGCAGCGGGCGTTTCCCCAAGCGGCAACGATATTTCGCCGCGTGCCGAAATCCGGTGTGGATGGATCGCTGGCGCTCTATGGACAGGCCCAAGCGCTCTCGGGATTGGGCGACGGCTTCACCGCCGCCGGCCTGTTGCGTAAACTCATCGATTCCCGATCGGTCTTCGACGGCTCCCGCTCACGAGTCGTGGAGCACGCCCATGCCGCCCTGGGATTTCAGTGGACCGTGCAGGGCCGCTACGAGGAGGCCGTGGCCGAGCTGGCGCAGGTGCCGGAGGGACATTCGGCCTACGAAGGCGCCCAGTTCGGCATGGCCTGGGCGCTGCGCCAAATGGATGAGCATGTCCAAGCCATTGCGGTCTTTCAAGGTGTCGTGAACCGATTTCCCGAAGGAGCGTATGCGCACGAGGCCCGAATCCTCCTGGCCGCCTCCTACGCCGATCTGCGCGCGCCGACTCGGTCGGTCAAGGCCTATCGCACCGCGCTGGACGTGCTGGGCGCGTCGCTCGCCGCGATCGATCGCGAGCGGGCAACGGTCGGGTCGCCGGATTGGGATCCCTTGGCGGTCCGTCCACGGACGCGCGGCGGGGTGATCACGGGCGATCCCGCATTTGTGCCGGCGCTCGACCGCCACCGCTGGCTCGTGCGGTTTCAGCGGGATCTCCGCCGGACCACGGAACATTTTCCGTCCGACTTGACCGCCGCCCGTTCCGGACAAAAGACGCTGGGCAGTCGCCTTCACACGCTGGACGGGTCCCAACTCGCGGGACAGGCTCAAGAACTCCTGCAGAAACTGGACAACGCGGTTCTTGAATCGCGCCGAACACTCGCGGGACTCGCGGGAGAGGCCTTGGATCGGGAACATACCCGAATCGAAGAGTGGTCGGTGCAGGCTGTCTTAGGCATCGCCCGTAACTTACGGGATGAGATGGGCGGTGACGTGTTGCTCGTTGACTAAGCCGCTCCCTCACACGCCTTGTCGGGCCGGCGGATGGGGCTTGCCGACGGCTCTTATCGGCGTGCTGATCTTCTCCGGTGCCCCGGGCCTCCGTGCGGAACCGGCCGTCGCCATCGACTCGGCGAAACGGCGCGCCATCACGGAGGAGGTGCTGGCCAGCCAGCGCGATCCGCGGGGACGGACCGAAAAGATCGAAGCCCTACACGCCTACGAGCGGTTCATCATGGAGGATCTCAAGGGTCGGTCGGCGCTCAAAGCCGAGGCGATTCATCGCCTCGGCGATCTGTATACCGAAATTGAGATCGCCGCCGCCGCGCGGCGCCTCCGTGACGGAGGGGATCGGAAGAAAAAGACCGCAGGCGCCGTCCCCCTCACGCGAACGAAGTCGATCGCCGTCTACGAACGGCTGCTCGCCCTGTATCCCGACCGTGCCGACAATGACGGCGCGCTCTACCAGCTCGCCCGCGCCTACGAAGACGCCGGCCGATCGGAGGAGGCTGCGGCGCGCCTCCTCCAGCTTCATACCCGATACCCCCGCAGCCGCTATGCCCCGGAAGCCGCGTTCCGATTGGGGCGTCGGGCCTTTGCCGCACGGGATTTCCGCCGGGCCGACGAGCTCTTCAACGATGCCCGGCGAGGCGCGGAACCCGAGCTCATCAAGAGTGCCGCCTATTACCTCGG
This sequence comes from Nitrospiria bacterium, assembly GCA_039914845.1. GTDB lineage: Bacteria > Nitrospirota > Nitrospiria > 2-01-FULL-66-17 > 2-01-FULL-66-17 > 2-01-FULL-66-17. Next base: position 4,455 of record JBDSOK010000228.1, read on the forward strand.
CTGGACTGCGCTGAACAGGCAGGAATATCGTCGGGCGGCCGACGCCTTTGCGTCGATTCTCGACACCGCCGCTCGAGTCGGGGGCCGC
>JBDSOK010000231.1:0-8759 GCA_039914845.1 Nitrospiria bacterium
CCGCCGGTGTTCCATCAGTCCTGTAATATAGGAAACCCAACACCACCGCCTCTCCCGAGGCCAGTGGCGTTAAATTCCTCGTCACTGTCCCCCCGGCTACCGCGTAATCAATCCGGTTCCCCGCGACATCGTAAAAGCTCAGCGCCGTGGCACTGCAACACCCCGGAATATCCGCGTTCGTGCGGCTCCGAATCGTCCGGATCTCTCGGGCCATTCGTTCGATCGCCAACCGTCCCTGGTTCGTCAGGTCGGTCCGCGCATCTGCGCTGATATACGCCCTCACGCCTTGCTGGAGGAACAGAGCTCCGACACCGGCAATGATGCCGACGAGGACGATCGTGATGACCAATTCGATGAGGGTAAACCCCTCCTGCCCCCGTCGCGCCGTCCTGATCGTTTCGCTCACCAATCGAACACCGGATGCTCTCATCCGCAGCCGCCTTCCAGTAATAATTCGTGACCAGCGTGACCGCCGTGATGCTTCCCACTAAGGCATGGTTCACCGTGACCTGCACCCGCCGGTATCCCACCGCATTCAAACAATCCGAGAGATCATTGAGGCTTCCGGGCGGGGCGGGGACGTAGCAGAGGGAGCGGGTACAGCCAAATCCCGTCGGCATGGGAACGGCACATGCCCCCCCAACCGCCGCGTAGCCGCCCGCTCGCTTCTCCGCAATAACCTGATCCAGGTCCCCTTGCACCAGAGAGGTCGCCTGTTGCGTGAGCACCGGCATCGCGCTGTTCCTCAGGCTCACCGTGAAGGGAATCAGCACTCCCAGCGACAAGCCGAGAATGACGACCACGATCACGGTCTCGATGAGCGTGAACCCCTGGTCTCTGGCCACCCTATGTCCTCTCACGCGTCATGCTGCTCGTCACGCCCACAACCGACATTTGCGCGGTCCGACTACGGCGCGCTGACCTTACCCGTCTGGGGCTGCACGGTCACGGTCTGCTGCTGCGTACCCCCGCTCCATGTCTTGATCTCTCCGGCCGTCAGATTTGTGGTCGATGGAGTCGTGACCCCATCGTAGAAGTACGGACGGCCCAACGAATCGAACTCCACCCCCCGATTCAGTGCCGCATCCCCGTTCAGACTCCAGCTCAGCGTGATCCCGGAATCCGTCGTGACTGCAAACACTCCCCCGCCGTCCGGGTTGGTCGCCAGCACCCCCGCAGCATCACGAACCTCGTAGGAGTTCGTCGAAGGGAAGACCACCCGGTGCCGCCGGTTGCTGGTCATGGCCAGATTCTGAGTGTAGGCAATATCCGACTGGAGCCTGCGGGCCGTGGCCGACGCCTTGACGCCCGTGATGTTGACCAAGCGCGGCGCGGCGGCCAAAGCGATGATGGCCACGACCACGATGACCAAAACCAATTCGATGACCGTGAACCCCCGGTCGTTGTTGGATTTCCTCATCGGCCCTTACCCACTACCGGGAAACGGAGTGGGAGAGGCAGGCGACGTCCACCCGCCTGCCTCTCCACATCCCCACATCTCCTGTGGTGATTAGCTGCAACCAGCAGTGGTCGCGGTCACGGTCACAATACCGGTTGCTGGGGCATATGACGCCTGGCAGCTAGTAAGCGTCGCCGCGCCAGTGCTTTGAAAGAGCGCAGGAGGCCCAGCGGTGTACGTGAAACCGCTATAATCCTGGATGGCAGCGGCGATACCAACTTCCGTGGGAACCCCGGCCGCCGCGCCAGAAGTCCCAACCGCGACGGAGGTTCCATCGTCCATAACAACGGGAGTCGCGGGGGTCGTCATCAGGATATATTTTGTCCTGACCACGGCGACAGAGCCGCGGAGACCGCCGGCCAGGCCGTTGACGGCGGCAATCCGCGCTTGGGCCTGAAGAGCGATATACCTCGGCACCGCGAACGCCGCGAGGATGCCCAAAATAACGATGACCACGACCAACTCGATCATCGTGAAACCTGCCTCATTCTTGAGTCGCTTCATGTTCTGCCCTCCCTTGGTTTGGTACACTGCGATTGATTCCGGCCCATCCCCCTTGATCCCCTTTTCCATCGCTCCCTCCCACGTTGATTGCTTACGTCCCATCACCACTGTTCGTACCCTTTCGTGCTCGACGACACGCGCCCTTGCCTCGGATCGTACTCGTACCGGTGACCGAACGGATCGACCGGATAGCCGTCAGCGTCCAGCGCCTGCGCGTCGAGGTACCGGTCGCTGAAGATCGTGTCCTCCTTCGCGGGAATGACGTATCCCGTGGTGAGCAATTCCTTGACGTCCTTCGGATACCGCTCTTTGAGCGCCTGATAGAGCCGAACCGACATGCGGATGTTGCCCAGGCCCATTCTGAGCGCCGTCTCCCTTGCCTGCCGGGCTAGATAGTCGAAGTAGGTCATCATCGCCGCCGCAAGTCCGACAACAAGCACGCACACGATGGCGGCATCCAAGGCGGTCTTGCCGTGCTTTGCTCTCCAGACCACCGCGCCGTCACCCTCCCCCCCCTTTGAAGACATGGATCATATTCCACCACGGCAGGAAGATCGCCAACGCCAGGAACAGGACGGCGCCGCCGATTACGACCAGCAGGATCGGCTCGATCGCGGTCGAGAGGTTCTTGATCGCGTAATCGACTTCCCGATCGTAGTACTCGGACACTTTCATCAACATGGGTTCCAGGCGGCCCGTCTCCTCCCCGATCGCCACCATCTGCATCACGCTCGCCGGAAACAAGCGGCTCGCCTTCATCGGCTGGACCAATCCCCGCCCTTGACGCGCACCTTCCTGAATGGCGTCGATGGCGCGGGACACGGCGACGTTGCCCGCCGTCTTGGCCACGATCTCCAACGCCTGCAGCGTGGGCAGACCGCAACGATTGAGCGTGCCGAACACGCGCGCGAAGCGCGACAACGAGGATTTCAAGAACAAGGGGCCGAACACCGGCAACTTGAGCTTCAGTCCGTCCCACAATGCTCGGCCGTTCGGGGTCTTCACATAGGCACGAACACCGAACGCGGCCGCGACCAATACCGCGAGGATCACCACACCGTAGGAGCGGATCAGCGCGTTGAGGCCGATCATCAGGCGCGTCGGCAGCGGCAAGGCCACGTGAAAGTTGCCGTACAGCTTGGCGAACTGAGGGACCACGAAGGTGACGAGAATCGCAAACGCCACGATCAGCGCCACCACGACGATCACCGGATATCTGGTGGCGGACTTGATTCGCGCGCGGGTGTCGGCGTCGCGCTCCGACAGAAAGGCGAGGCGATCGAGCATCTCGTCCAGCACGCCAGCGGCTTCGCCGGCCCGGACCATGCTGACGTAGAGATGGTCGAACACCTTGGGATGCTTGGCGAGTGCGTCGGAGAATGCCAGCCCGCCTTCGACGTCTTTACGCACCTGGATCAAGATGGACCTGAGCTTGGGGTTGACGGTTTGTTCCACCAGCGCATCAAATACGGACACGAACGACAGACCCGCGTCGATCAAGGTGGCCATCTGGCGCGTCAGGATGATCATGTCTTCGGAGCTGACGGTGACGAACACCGACTCGAAGGTTTTCAGCGCATCACGCCAATTTCCCCACGATTGCGCTTCTTCAATTCTGACGGGAAGATAACCGAGCTGATCGAGTTGAAGGGCGGCGGCATCTCGACCCGACGACTCCATAATGCCGGTCATCACCGTACCGGATCGATCGCGGGCCTTATACCGATACATCGTCATTGCCGGGCGACCCTTGCAAGTGACATGCTATTCATCCATCTCTCGATGACATGGAAATCATTTTGAAATTATCGATTCTGCTCGACGGATCGGATGCTTGCCTCGTAATTGGGAAGCCCACGTCCTTCTTCGGCCGGTTTTTGTCACTCATCCTCGACATCCTGCGTCACCCGGTAAACCTCCTCCAGCGTGGTGACGCCGCTCGCGGCCTTGGCCAACCCGGCCTGACGGAGCGGGGCGAATCCACCCTGAACGGCGGCGGTTTTCATCAGCGGCCCCGGCGCCCGGTTGATAATCAGGTTGCGTAGCGCGTCGGTGATGGTGAGTAATTCGAAGATGCCAGTTCGCCCACTGTAGCCGGTGTTCCGGCAGCTGGAGCATCCGGCGCCTTTCTTGGGTGTAATGCTTTTTGTCTCGGCCTGAATCCCCTCAAACGCCGTGGCCGGCACGGTATCCGGCCGGGCACACGACGGGCAGACCTTCCGCACCAGACGCTGGGCCACCACGCCGATCAGCGACGACGCGATCAGGAACGGCTCCACGCCAATGTCCATCAACCGGGCGATGGCGCTGGGTGCGTCGTTGGTGTGGAGGGTCGAGAAGACCAGGTGGCCGGTCAACGCAGCTTGGATGGCGATCGTGGCGGTCTCGCGGTCACGGATTTCGCCGACCATGATCACGTCGGGGTCCTGCCGCAGAATCGAGCGCAGGCCGTTGGCGAACGTCACGCCGGCCTTGGCGTTCACTTGAACTTGGCTGACGATCTTCATCTGGTATTCGACGGGATCTTCGATTGTCACGATGTTCCGGGCGATGGTGTTGATCGTGTTCAATGCTGCGCATAAGGTGGTGGTCTTGCCGCTCCCCGTCGGCCCGGTGACGAGAAACAAGCCATACGGCCTCGCGACGAGACGATTGACGATCTCAAACGTCCCGGGCGAAAATCCAAGATCGGGTAATTTGACGATGCCTTGCCGCTTATCCAGAATCCGAAGCACGACTTTTTCGCCGTAGATCGTGGGCAGCGTCGAGACCCGGAGATCAATGTCGCGCTCGCCCACCTTCATCTGGATGCGGCCGTCCTGCGGCACCCGTCGCTCCGAAATGTCCATGTCGGCCATGATCTTCACCCGGGAGAGCACGCCGCCCTGCAGACCCTTGGGCGCGGTGGTGATCTCGCGCAGCACGCCGTCGACGCGATGGCGCACGCGCAGGACGTCGGCATCCGGCTCAATGTGGATGTCGCTCGCGCCCTCGTGGACCGCTTGGGTGATGATGGTCGTGACGAATTTCACGACCGGCGTCTCTTCAGCAAGGCGCTCGGCGGCGACCGTACTCGACTCCTGCTCCTCCAGCGGCTCGAGATTCTTGACCGCTTCATCAATGGTTGCACCCATGCCGTATTGGCGCTCGATTGCGCGCATGACGTCTTGCTCGGTACTGACCACGGGTTGCACGTCGAAGCCGGTGGCGTGGGCGATATCATCGATGGCGACCACATTCAGGGGATCGACCATCGCCACCGTCAGCACGTTGTTGCGCTTATAGAGCGGGATCGCCTGGTGGCGCCGGGCCAGCAATTCGGGGACCAGCTTGACCATGTCGGGATCGATAATGACCGTCGAGAGGGCTTGGTGGGGAATGCCGGTTTGGCGCCCGAGGGTCTGGATAATGCCTTCCTCGGTCACGTAGCCCAAGCCTTTGAGAATGGCGCCGATACGCCCGCCGTGGCGGCGCTGTTCGGCCAGCGCGGCGTCCAATTGATCCGGAGTCAACAGACCTTCGGCAATCAGCATTTCGCCGATCTTTTTGCGCTTCTGCTGGGGAAGGGCCATTATTGCGATGAGGTATTATTGCCGACTGACATGCAAAAAATATAGCAGAGGACTGAAAAGGCGCAAGAAAGGAGAGCCAGACAAGAAAAAGCGTTGTTGGTTATTGGTTGTTTGTTGTTCGAAATAACCAACACCCAATAACGAACAACGGTCACCGCACGATCTGCCTCGCTACGACCCGCTGAGAGCGACCGTCAGTTCAATCTGGGTTTGCGGTTCGAGGAGAACGATGTGAGTCGGGGTGACGTCTTTGACAACGATGCCCCCGGCCAGCGGCTCGCCCCGACCCGCCGTGAACGTATCACGGCCTCGCGAAACATAAGCCAACTCCCTGCCACCGCGGCTGAGGTATCCCAGATACTTATACTGGGCCAGCTCGGCCCTCGCCCGCTGGGCGGCGAGTTCCTCCTCCGATGGGGGCGGCGGAGGCGGGGGAAGTGGCGGCGGCTCCGGCGCGGGAGGCAGCGCAGGTGGGGCCGGGGGGGGCGGCACGTACACCTGAATGGGGGCGAAAATATTGCGGGGATGGTCGACACCGACCCTCGGCATCTCCAAGAGCTCCGCCTTGACCCGGAGGCGGGCATCGGTCATTTTCGCGATGGCGGGAGAAGCGGTGGCGCCTTGGGGATAGGTGAGGGGCGCGGTTCGGGGCGGCTCATGGGTCATGACTCGATAGACCAACAGAGCGCCCCAAATGACCGCCAATCCGATCAACAGACGGGCCTTGCGGTCCATTAGGAGACGTTCCTCAAATAGGCCGCCACACGAAGCTGGACTTCAATATGGGCACTCTCCTTTGCGGCCCGGGTCAGCGAGAGACTTTCAATCGCCACAAAGACACTGCTGCGTTCGAGATCGTTGAGAAATCGCCGGACATCGGCATAGGGCCCCGAGATGGAGAAGGCCAGGCCGACCTTTTGAAAATCCGACGATTCGATGCGCTCAGACTGGTACGTCACGCCCGGGATGGCGAGTCCGCGTTTCTTGGCCAGCGAGGCCAACGTGGTCACCATGTCGGGGAGTTTCGTTTTGGGTAAGGCGCGGGCCGTGATCTCGCCGACTTCTTGATAGGCCTGCCGATACGCTTTGTAGCGACCGATCTCCTCCCGGGCGGTACGCCATTGACTCTCAGCCTCGTTTTGCGCCGCGCGGCTCGGGGCCCACACCACCGCGTAGGCGATCAGGTTGAGCAGGAGCGCGATGACCACCAGACCGGCGGCGAGCCCATACCGATGAATCAGACCCCGGCTCATCGCTCAACGCGCCGATACGTAGTTTGGATGCTGAATTCGACCCGATCGCGGTCCGCCGTCCTCTGCTGTTGCAGGAATACGTCGGTGAATCGGCCGCTCTGCTCAAGGGCCGTCATCAGCGTAGTCAAATCCTGAAGCGTCAAGGCGACGCCCTGGAGCCTGACGACACCGGTCTTCAAATCCGGCTGGATATTCTGGAGCGACACGTTACGAGGTACAGACGATTCCAGGTCGTTGAGCAACATCGTCCAGGAAAACCCTTTATACTCGATGATCCGGTTGAGCCCCTCGACCCGTTTGGTCAACCCATCGACGGCCCGTTGGTCGTCAGGACTGAATCCCAGGCTTTGAAGGTCGCTGCGGAGACGCGCCGACTGCTGCTGCACCCGGATCAGGTTCTCCTGCATCGCCGCCACCTCGTGTCGCTCCTGCGTCCCCCACCAGACGATCGCCGCCGCCAGCACGGCGCCGGCGAATGCTGCGGCATAGAGGCCACCCGCGATGACTCGGGCGCGATCGTAGTCCCCGGAGGCGAAATTGGTGCGAAACGGTTCCGGTTCTCTCACCATGACGTCTGCCACGTCAACGCTCCGCCGCAGCGCCCAGCGCGGCGGATGCCCGGGAAAAGCCGATGCTCTCCAGTCCATGACCTGCCTGTACGCCGACATCTGAGGCGCCGAGCACGTGAACGGTGAGATGAAACCGAGCCTGCAAGCGCGCGGCGAGTTCATCCGCGGCATCGAGGGCCGCGACGAACAGATGGGTCACCCGTGAGAGATCTTTTTCCTTGCCGTACGCATTCAGCGAGATCTCGACTTCATCCAGGATCCGGTCGACCGCGTCGGGCCCGACCAGAGGTTTCCGCGTGCCCTTGATTCTGAGATAGGCCGGCGTCCCACCTTCGAACAGCAGAAAGGTCAACGCGGCGGCGCTCGAGGAGAGCACGATGAAATGCTGATCCGGCCGCGCCAGGCGAGTCATGCGAGACCGGTATAAGTTGAACCGATGGAAGGAGGAAAGGTCCATGACGCGAGGCTCGAGTCCCGCGTCCATCAAGAGCCGCTCGTACTGAGTCAGCACCGGGAGAGCGACGGCTGAGGCGAGCATGCGATGGCCGGGCTCGCCATCCGACCGATGATAGCGTTGGTGGATCAATCGCGCGGAGGGAAGCTCCACCGAAAAGGTCTTTTCCAAATGCCAGCGCACCAATCGCTCCACATCGCGGGCCTGGGCCGGCAACTGGGCCACGTCGAAGAGCGACACGCGCGCCACCGGGTCGGGCAGCGACACGGCGACCGGGCCGTCGGTCCCTTCCCCCACCACAGCCCGAAGCGCTCGACTGAATTCCTCGGGGGCAATGACATTGGGTTCGATCGGAGACACCGCGAGCACCCCGCTCGGCAGCGGTTCGGCACGGGATTCGAGCACGGTGAGGCGTCCGCCGCGGTCCCGGACGCGGACAACGACCAAGGCATCGGGCGCAATATCGAGTCCGAGCCGGACTCCGTGTCGCCAGGGCAGAATCGCCATGCTCATTCGATAAAGGTCACTCGATTGATTTCGCGCAGCGTGGTTTCTCCCTTGACGACCTTTTCCACCCCGGCCTGCCGAAGCGTGGTCAGCCCTTCCTTGATCGCGGCCTTGCGGATTTCCGACGCGGGACGGCGGTCCAAGATCATCTCCCGAATCACATCCGAGAGATCGAGGAACTCCGTAATGGCGTTGCGTCCCTTAAATCCGGTGCCGTGGCAATCCGGGCATCCTCGGCCTTGCGCAAACTTGCTGTCGCGGTAGCGTTCGTAATCCAATGCGGAGGTGTCGCACGCTTCGCGCGTCACGGGGATCCATTCGCGGCAGGTCGCGCAAATCGCCCGGACGAGTCGCTGCGCCAGAATACAATTCAGCGATGAGACGAAGTTGTACGGCTCAATTCCCATGTTGACGAAACGCCCGATGACGTCGAACGCGTTG
>JBDSOK010000252.1:0-3845 GCA_039914845.1 Nitrospiria bacterium
GAAGACGTATCGCGTCACCTCATCCGCCACATCACCCGCCACGGTCGCGCCCGACAGGTTCCCGACCGTGATCGTCGCACCCGCAACGAACCCGCTCCCATAGATCGTGATCGGCCGGCTCGTCGTCAGGCCGTACGTCACGAGATTCGGGCTGAGTGGGGGGACAATCGTCGGTTGCGACGCAGTTTGAGCGGAGGCTTGGACCGCCAGCCCCCAGATGATCAGCGCAAGTCCGAGGGGAAGAAGACGAGGTGAGCGCAGGAAACACCGCCGGCGAAAAACCACACACCCTCCTCTAAGGAATACGTCTGGATAGGGAACAGTTCCCTGGGACTAGGACTTGACCGGCACCCGATTTATTCCGAAATGACGGGGAGATCGAGTCGGCGCAACCCGCAGGATGCTCCAATATACGCTTGAGTTTTCAACCGCGTCAAGCGGTCGCGATTAAGGTTGAGCCGAGGGGGTGGACGACTTGGGCGGGTGGTGGTCCAGGCCGCGGTAGGCGTCGATAAACCGCCGGAATTGTTCCTCGTCCAGGGCATCGAACACGGCCAGCCGACCCCAGGCGGTCAGCGCGAAGGCCGTGGAGAGCCGCGGCTCGGGCGCGACGATGACCTGGGTCGGATACTCCGTCACCAGACGCGCAAGCGCTTCCGGGGGCTCCGGGCAGGGCCGGTCGCAGCGGTAATGGATGATCACCCCTCCGTCTTCCAGGTTATGAACCTGGATCTCCCATGGGATCGGGATGCGGTGCATCCCCCACGGTGCGAGCCAGGGGACATGGGGCCCCGACGTCGGGGGAACCGAGTGATAGGGAGGATGCGGGGAGCCCGGCGATTGCAAATGGACGTTGCCCTGACTGGGCACTTCGCGGCCAGGCGGGTGCTCCTCTGCCGCCACCGGAGCGACCGCAATCGCCAGCACCACCACCGACGCCCATCCCGTCCGTCCTCGCGCCATGCGCGCCATCTTAGAGGCGCCGCAATCGCAAGTCAAACACGGCGCGCCTTGACACCCCCTCGGGGGTTTGAGTAGAGTACCGCTGATGCGGAACCGGTGCCATGCGGTCATCCGATGCGCGCTCCTCAGTGGAGGACTCGCGACGGTGGCGGCCTGTTCGAGTGCTCCCCCCGCACCCGAATTTGACTTCGCCTCTCAGCGCACGACGCTCGTCACTCGCGATACATTCGACAATCTCAACCCGGTGTGGAGCCCCGACGGCAAGACGGTGGCGTATGTCTCCAACCGGAGCGGCTCGTGGAATCTCTGGGCGGTCGAACTCGACGGTCACGACCCGCGTCCGCTCACCACCGGCTCGGCCGATGATCGATTCCCCGCCTTTTCACCGGACGGCGAACGCATCGCCTTCGCTTCCCGGCGATCGGGGAACTGGGATATCTGGGTCATGAACCGCGACGGCACCGGCTTGAGTCAACTGACCACCCACCGCATGGACGACCTCGCGCCCGCTTGGAGCACCGACGGCTCCCGCATCGCCTTCGATTCGTATCGGGATTTCGAGTACAGCATCTACGTCATGGACGCCGACGGCGCGAATCAACGCAAATTGACGACCGGCGGCAACGGCGATTGGGGCGCCAGCTTCGCGCCCTCCGGCGACACGATCGTCTTCGCCTCGACACGCACCGGTCACGGCGACATCTACGCCATCGACACCGCCGGCGCCGGCCCCTACCGCCGCCTCACGCAGACCGAAGGCGAACGCGAAATGATTCCCGCCTTTAACGCCGACGGGACGAAGATCGCCTTCGTGGCGGAGCGCGAGGGCGGCCGCGACATCTGGGTCATGGATCCCGACGGCAGCCGACAACTCCGCCTGACCCGCAATCTGTCCGGAACCTGGCGGCCTCGTTACAGCGTCGACCGCGAACTCTACGCCGCCATCGGATACTTCATGGTCGCGTGGAGCCCCGACGGCCGCTCGATCGCCTACACCCACGTCGGCCCCAACGGGACCGGCCAAATCGCCGTCCTCTCGCTCGCGCGCTAAGCGGCCATGCGGATCACGCCGGTCGGTCTGCTCCTTCTCGCTCTGGGAGCCGGATGCAGCGGCGCCCCGGTCGGCTCATCCACACTGACGCCGACCTATGGCGCGCCGGCGCGCCAGCTCACCTTTTCACCGGCCAAGGACTTTGCGCCGGTCTGGACGCCTGACGGGCGCGCCATCATTTACATATCCGATGAAACCGGCGAGTGGGGCCTTCGGGAACTCGATCCCCGCGCGCCCGCTCCGCGCGCGTTGACCCTCGACCGCTATCAGTACACCAATCCCTTCGTGACACCCGACGGATCCATCGCCGTGGCGTCCGATCGCGGATCGTCGACCCGCGCATGGCTCGATCTCTGGTTGCTCGAACGCGACGGAACACGCGAGCGCCGCCTCATCTCCGAGACGCCGTCCGTTAAGGAATTCGTCCCCGCCATCTCACCGGACGGACGACTCCTGGCCTATCTGGACCTGCCGATGAATCGCCCGCCGCAGTATCGCCTGATCGTCGTCGAGTTGTCCGGCGGGCTGCCGCGCATCCTCACCGAAGACCGGGTGGAGTTCTCGCCGATCCGATTCAGCCCCGACGGGCGCCACATCCTATTCACCTCGTCCCGGATGGGAAGCGCGGACGTGTGGACAATCGGCGTGGACGGCGGCGGCGCTCGGCCCCTGACCAATCGGCCCAGCCGCGAGGTCGCAGGGGATTGGAGCCGCGACGGCGCCGCGATCGTGTTCGTGTCAAATCAGAACGGGATGGACGAACTCTGGTTGATGGACCCCCAAGGACAGGACGTTCGCCAACTCACCTCGGATCTGGCGACGGCCTCACTCCCCGCCTTCTCGCCCGACGGGTCACAGGTCGTGTACACGTCGACCAAATCGCGGAACGAAGATCTCTGGATCATCTCGCTGCGACCCCTCGGCCTGACTCAGTAGTCCTTCGCGCAGCGAAACCCCACGTCATAGCCGGTGTGCCAGTCGGTATCCCGATCGTTGATTGCGACCAGTTCGGGGGCGTGGCGGTTGGCGGCGCGGGCGAAGGGTTGCGCCGGCGCGCCCCATGACCCGCCGCGCATCACGCGATAGGCGGTCCCGAACGCCGGGCGCGTGAGCGTGCTCCCGGGATAGGCCTGATACCACGAGCTGGTCCATTCCCAGACGTTGCCGATCAGATCTTCCACCCCGTACACGCTCGCGCCCGCGGGATAGCTCCCCACCGGCCGGCTCCAATTCAACCCGCTCTCCATCGTGTTGGCGCGGTGAGGCGAGAAGGCGGCGCCCCAGGGATATGGGGACCCGTCGGGACCCCGGGCCGATTTTTCCCACTCCGCCTCGGTCGGCAGGCGCTTGCCCGCCCAGCGGCAATACGCCTCGGCATCATAATAGTCGGTATCTGAGACGGGATGATCCGGTTCGAGCCTGAGCGCATCGCGCTCCCGCCAGGGGGCCGGCAGGTAGGCGTTGCGCGTGGCGTCGACGAACTTCGCGTAGGCCCCGTTGGTCACCTCATGGCGATCGATGTAATACGCCGGCAGCGTCACCCGATGCCTGGGAACCTCGTCCACCCCAATCTCGATCCCCACGACCCCGTCACCCGGATCACTGCCCATCCAGAAGGACCCGGCTGGGATCAGCACCATCCCGGAAGGCGGAACGGGCGCAGGCGCCGACCGGATGAAACTGCACGCCACCACAACCGGGAATATCATGAGCGTCGCCACCTGCCGTATCCTCATACCGACTCCCTCCTCACGAACGATCTTTCGCGCAGCGAAACCCGAAATGGGGATGATCCCAGAACGGGGCGATCGCGTGGCGATTCGCGGCGCGG
>JBDSOK010000273.1:0-5922 GCA_039914845.1 Nitrospiria bacterium
CGCAAACGCCGGATGTGGACGTCGACGGTGCGGGTCGTGACATCCGCGTCATACCCCCAGACCGAGTTGAGCAGCGCCTCGCGGGTGGCGAGGCGACCCCGGTGCCGGAGCAGGTAGTGTAAGAGTCCGAATTCCTTGGCGGTCAATCCGATCGGTCGCCCGTCCACCGTGACCTCGTGCCGGTCGTGATCCAACACCAGCGCGCCGTACCGGATCGGCCCCGGCGCCGACTCGGTCTCCGACCGACGGATCAGCGCCTTGACGCGGGCGACGACTTCTTTGGGACTGAACGGCTTGGTCACGTAATCGTCGGCGCCGATTTCGAGTCCGACGATTTTCTCGGTCTCATCACCCCGCGCCGTGAGCATGAGAATCGGGAGCGTCGCGGTGCCGGAGGCGGCTCTCAGGCGTTTGCAGACTTCATACCCATCGAGGCCGGGGAGCATCACATCGAGAATCAAGACCGCCGGCGGCGCTTCGCGGGCGCTCCGGAGACCGTCGGCACCGGTCGACTCGGCACGCACCAGGAAACCGGCCTTCTCCAGATAATGCGTCAGCAGCCGAACGATATCGGGATCGTCCTCGACGATCAACGCGGTCTTCATGGGCCGTCGGCGTCGGCCGTTACCACGTCGCCGGCGTCGGTGAGAAGCAAATACGGTTCTCCCCACTGATCGGGCTCTTCGAAACTCCAGGACCGAGCCCGATCAAGAGGGCACAGGCGGATCCCCCAGATACCGCCATAGATCAGATACGCCACACCCACGCCGGAATCCTCGACCTTGCGGACATAGGCCGGGCCCCACCGTTCATCGGAGGATTTTCCCACGCCGGCGATCGCACACCATTCGCCTTCCTCGCGCCGATCGAAGATCCGGACCCGCATAATTACCGACGGCGGCCCCAATTCGCGATAGCGCATCGGGTCCAGCGCCGCGCAATTGGGATTCGCCTCCACCTCGATATACACGAACCGGATCATATCAGCAGCCGTCGGGCGGATCAATCGTCGAGCCGCGCGTTGCGTTCGGAGAAAGCTTTCCCCTATACTGATCGGCGGCGTGTCCACACGGGATGTGCCTGTGATTCGTAGGGGCACGACATATCGAGCCCCTCCCATAGACCAACCAAGAGGCCTGTATGGAAAAATCTTTCGAAGACGTGGTCGACTTTCATCGGCACCTGTGTCTGGACATCGCCATGGGCTACCGGATCGGCAAGACCTTGACCCGCGAAATGGGCAAGGAGTTGCGCACGATGAAGGACGTGGTGGCGATCGTGGAGAACGAAACCTGCGCCGTGGACGCCATCCAGGAATTCACCGGCTGCACGATGGGCAAGCGTAACCTGATCCTGGCCGGCACCGGCAAGCCGGTCTATATCCTGCAGAACACCAAGTCGGGCAACGCGGTGCGGGTCTATTGCAAATACTGGGAGACCTTCGACCTCGACGGGGCGTTCGGCAAGCGCCGCAAGCACGCCTCGTCCCCCGACGCCACGGCCGAAGAACAACAATTATGGCAACGCGAATTGAACACTAAGATCAAAGAAATCCTGCGCGCCCCCGAAGACATCCTCTTCACGATCCAAAAAGTCACGCTCCCCGCCCCGCCCAAGTCCGGCAAATACAAGGCGGCACCCTGCGAAGGCTGCGGGGAACATACCAACGTGGAGCGATTAGTCGAGGGGGGGGGCAAGAAACTGTGCCCGGCGTGCCGAGGAGTGGGCGCCGTCCGCTAACCACAAAAAAGGGGAGCGCCCTCTCGGACGCTCCCCCGTATTCTGTTTGTGATACTTACTCCAGCAAGACCCCTTCCGAATACTTGGGCGCTCCCGCCTCAGGCTTTACCCCCATCCCATGTTCGACGAACACCGGCACCGTATTAAGATCCACGGCCAGCGCGGCCGTCAGATCAAGCGTCCCGGGATCCGCCACAACATCCAAGAACTGGCTGACCTCGAGCGGTTTGATCAGATATGTCTTCGAGGAATCGACGGCGTCCGTCACCGACGTCGCGGCCGGAATACTGATGATCTTGTCCGCAATATCCGCGGTCACGACGAACCCGTTCTTCCGGAGTTCTTCAAAGAAATCCGGCAGGCCGTGCATCCAGCCGTCATAGCGCAGCGAGAGCGTCTTTGAAACACCAGCACCATTCGTGAGCGTGACCGGCGCCAAGGCGATGGGGTCATCCAAGAGCTTGTAGGCACCGTTCGAATCCATTAAATACGTCAACGTGCCCCAAGTTTCGCCCGGCCTCGGATACTCCCAGTTATATTGCTGCGTGGTCGCCACGCCGTTTTCATACGCAACCAAGCCCCACACGCCCTGGGTCACCACGTCGCCCGCTTGAACGGGATTACCCAGTTCGTTGGTGAGCGTCGTGTCGTTGCTCCCCACGGTGTCGTACACCAGCTTCAGAAAATTCGCGTCGGCCGAGCTCGTTACCAGCCGGAAGATCGAGCCGCCTCCGTTCTGATCCCATTGCGGCTTGAACGTCGTCGTCACGACCGGCGTGAGGAACGAGGCGGCGTTCGAGGGGTTCGCGACCGTCTGAAGCTCAATTTTTACATAATACGTTCCGTCGGAGAGCTTTTGGATGACGTAATTGGCTCCTTGATTGTTGATGTAGTATTCGCGATCCACGGGCAGGGTATAGCCCGTATCTCCGGCCGGATCAAAGCTGGGTGTCCAAGTCCGCTCGTCAAACCCAAGGAGCGTTTTCGCCACCCAACCCGTAGCTCCCGTTCCGGTGTACTCGATATAGATAGATCCGCCGATATTGACCAAAAGCTGATCACCGTCGTTGGGAACCAATATGGTGCCGTTAGAAACCATGTTGCCCGTTGATGGATCCGGCGCGGCCTCATAAAAACCCGGACCATCCACGCCGTTGCCCACCGAATCGTACACGTAAGTGATGTTGCTGACTCCATTCCATCCGTTGATTCCAATGAATTTCCGGCGATCGTTGGGATTGGCGACAAGAGACGCGAAATCGGTGAACGCCGGGGTGGTCGGATCGCAGGTGGGATCCGTGCAGTCGAGCCACTGGGAATTCCCTGCGTCCCATTTCAAATTAAAATTTTCGTTTACCCATGTTTCCACCGGAATGTTGAGCAGATCGGCGATATCGGCTGTGACGAGCGTCCGTTTGGTCAGAGTCCCCACAAACGGTGGCGAAACCGTATACGTCTCGGCCGTCTGGTTCGCGCCTCGGTCCTGGCGCGTCACAACCGTTCCTTCGTCGAGCGACCCACCGTTGGCCCAGAGTTGATGCCGTCCCTGCCATGCGCCATAGTAGGCGAACATCGGGAGCCCGCTCACGGTATATTGCACAGGAAACCCAAAGGATTTCGTCTTGAGCACGTTTGCGCCCGTCACGCTGTCGTAGAGTCCGTACCGGTGAGTCATTTCAGTTATTGTGGTGCGATCTTTATAGAGGGGAGTCCCGCTGCCTTTTTTCACCGCGAGATTCGTGGCGTCGTAGGCATAGCTTGCCGTCGTCCCGGTCGGCGCGCAGGGCCACGACGTACACGCCTCCCAATCGGGGAATTCCACCTTCCCATAGCCGGACGTCGCGCCTTTGTTCAGAATCGCCTTCGATTCGTGGGTAAATCCGCCGCCCTCAGCCATGAGTTCGTGGATTTTCAGGATCGTTTCTCCATTCGCCCCGACCGACGCGTTGGCGGCGAAGTAATTGGTCCCCAACTCATCGAACTTGGCGTTCAGGGTCCAGACGCCGTAATCGGCCCAGGAGCCGTCGCTGTTGCGGGTGGCGGGCTCGTAGATCTTGAGCTCCGCCTTGATCACTTGCATGCCCTCCTCAACCCAAAAACGCACACGATTGATCGTGGCGCCGTTTTCGGTGACGAGACTTGAGTCCACCGTCCAAGGCTCTAACGATTTCGTCTCGATTCCATTCTGTTGATCCTGGAACGCGACCATCGCTTTGTAGGGACCCTGATTCACGTTGTCGGCATCGGCAAAATGCGTCTGGGCGAGGGCCTCGAGAATTTGCTCAATGATGTCGAACTGCTTGAGCGTTTGCTCGTCCACATACTTTGTGGTCACCGCGTTGCTGTAGTCGGTTCCAGCGTCGGCCGCGGCCGCGAGAGCCAATAGTTTGGTTTTCAAACTCGATGAGGCGGCGGGAGGGACTGCCGAGATCTCGTTCGGCATGTCGAACCCGACCCCCACCGTGCTGCTGCTTCCCCCGCCGCTGTTACAGGCGGCCAGAGCCAGTGCGACCCCCGCGACTACCCAGACACGTGCGCTTATTTCCTTCATTGTGCTTCTCCTGCGTGAGAAAGCCCATTCCCCTTGTGAGAAATGGGCCGCGCGTGTCAAACACCGATAGAGACGGTTCGTGTTTGATCCGGAGCGGCCCAACCGGCATGCCTTCGACTCGAAGGCGAAGCCTTGAAGCTTTGCGTCCCAATCTTTCGATTGGTTTGCCCTGTCCTGGATCAGTTGTACAGTGGCGGTAACAGTACTCGGGAGACGGGGGGTGTCAAGCGGGGCACGCCACGACATGCAACGGGGGACCGACACACGCCGGTCCCCCGTTGAAACAGAATCTCGCTTTTCTTAGAACGTATAGTTCAATTGATTGACGAGCACCACCGGATTATCCGGGCTGGGGCCGAAAGCATCCCCCGCCAGGAAGTAGCCCACGCCGGCAAGATACGTCAAGCGCTTGCCCAACGCCACGGTGAGCGTGGCGTCAAGCTCGATGCCAAGGTCCGTGTCCGCCAGTAACGCATCTTCGGTGGCCTTGGCCCAGATGGCCGCGAGGTCAAGCGAATGCGCACCACGGGCAAAACCGCCGGAGACCTTCACCGCCGTCAAGCCTGATCCGCCAAGACAGCCGACGGACCCCCCGATGGCAGCGCCATCGACGCTCAAACAGGTACCGTCCTTCGTGTCTCCTGAAACCGCGCCCACGTTAGTCAGGATGATGCCCAACGGGTAATTGCCGTTGAGACCATTGATATTGACGTTGCTCGTGCCTTGGCCGCTGGTGTAGATCAGGTCCACCCCGATCGGCACGGCGCCCTTGAGCTTGGCCCCGACAACCAGGTTCAAACCTTCAAGATCGGGTCCGCCGCCATCATATGAACCCGTGAGAAAATCCAGTTCGCCACGGAGCCCCATGGCTCCAAGATCCATGTCCGCCGCCACCCCAAGAGTGATCAGATCGGCCTTAGCGCCGAGGAGGATCCCGTCCCGGTCCAAAAGGTAGGCAAGAAAGGCATTCACATTCTGATCCGGCAGGCCCACGTTGAGGACGTACAGATCGGCATCGCCCCCCGTCCCGCTGCCGGCCCCGGCGGTGCCGATGTCCACGACCGTCCCATCCGTCACCTCAGCCAGTTTGAGGGCCGCAACCGTCAGTTTGGCGGAACCTGCGCCGAAGTCGACCCAGATTCCATCCACCGCATCGTCCAGAATGATCCCGTTCCCAAGCTTGTAGACCGCGCGACCCGCCTTGAGGTCGAACGAACCCAATCCCGCCTTGATGTAGGCTTCGAGGATGTCGACTCCAGTACCATCAGGGCCATATGGTGTATTACCCAGCAGTCGATTGCCGTGATTGTTAGCAGTCGAAGTGGTAGGTCCCGTGCCCGCGATCAGGGTCACTACTCCGCTCACCTTGTCTTCACTCACCGTCGTGGTGAGCAGAAAGCGCGATGAATAATACGCCGCGCTGTCTTGCACGTCTGAGTCAAAGTCGGTCAAGTTATCAATGTAAAATCCACGCAGGCGGTAATCGCCGCCCCACTTCACATCAAGCGCCCATGACAGCGAGGTCACGCCGAGCAGGGCTCCGAGCACCACGCCGAGCACTAGGGTTCGCTTCATCGTTCTCCTCCTACCTGAAGAGATGGTGTGATGACCTGCCCCTCATCACCTAGGGA
>JBDSOK010000279.1:0-7558 GCA_039914845.1 Nitrospiria bacterium
TGGACCGGGTGGTCGCCGACGCAATTGCTGGGGTTGGACCTGCGGGATGCGACGCTGGGCATCGTGGGAATGGGGCGAATCGGCCGGGCGGTCGGCCTGCGCGCACGCGGGTTCGGGATGCGGGTGCTCTATGCAAGCCGGAGTGAGCCGAGGGACATCGACCCCGCGTGGCGTCGGGCATCACTCGCCGAATTGCTGAGCGAGGCCGACGTCGTCTCCCTCCACGTGCCGCTGACGTCGGAGACGCACCATCTCATCGGCGCCCGCGAACTGGCGGCTCTCAAACCGACCGCCTACCTGATCAACACCGCGCGTGGAGCGGTGGTCGATGAAGCCGCGCTTGCCGAGGCGCTCCGGCACGGCACGCTCGCCGGCGCGGGACTCGACGTGTACGAGCACGAGCCGGTAATCCACCCGGAACTCCGGGCATCGGACAAAACCGTGATCCTCCCGCACCTGGGGTCCGCCACCGAGGGCACGCGGGAGCGCATGGGAACAATGGTCATGGAAAACCTCCTGGCCGTGCTGGAAGAACGAGCACCGCCAAATCCGGTGGAGGGGTAGCCAAAAAATAAGGGGGGACGCGGAACATGCGTCCCCCCTCGGGAATACTTACGACGACACGGGTTACCCGCGCAGCGTTTGGAGCTTTTTGAGCCGATCGGGATACCGAAGTTTTTTCAGCGCCTGACTCTCGATCTGGCGAACTCGTTCACGGGTGATGCCCATGATCGAGCCGATCTCTTCGAGCGTTGATTCTTTGGCCCCACCCAGACCGAACCGCATCCTGATCACCAACGACTCCTTCGCGGTCAGCGTGTCCAGGATGTCCGCCAATCGCTGCGAAATTTCCGTCGTCAACAACCGATCGTACGGCGAGGGCGACACCTCGTCGCGAATCAAGTCTTGCAATTGAAGCTCTTCGCCCCCCACAGGATCCTGAAGGCCCAGCGGTTCTTGCACCACCCGCAGAATCTCGTCCACTTTCTTGGCCGGAATCCCCGTTCGCTTGGAAATCTCCCGCGAGTTGGGAGTCCGGGAAAGCTCCTGCTTCAGCGCCTGCAACGCGGTTAAAATTTTGTGAAACGCTTCAGTCAAATGGACGGGGATGCGAATCGTGCGCGACTGATCGGCCAACGCCCGGGTAATCCCCTGGCGGATCCACCACGTGGCGTACGTGCTGAACTTGAACCCCTTGGAATACTCAAAGCGGGTAATCGCGCGCATGAGCCCCATATTGCCTTCTTGAATCAGATCCAAGAGCGCAAGCCCCCGCCCCATGTACCGCTTGGCAATGCTAATAACCAACTTTAAGTTGGCCTCGACAAGCTCTTTCGTCGCTTGCGTAATGATCCCCTCGCCTTCAACCAATTGCTCATTCCAGCGAACGATCGTTTTCAAATCAAGACCGGCGGAGCGGCATCGACGGTCCCACCGGTCCCGAAGTTGGGGCTCCTTGCCGTCTTTGCCCATGGCCATCTCAGCCAAGGTACGAATGAGGGCCACCAACGGCTTTTGAGGCGCCGGCACCGCAGCAGAAAGGCTCGCCGTCACGGCGGCCAACCGAACCTGATCATCGGCCGTAAAAAATTTCTGAAGCTGCTCAACCCCCGTCCGATCGCTCGGCCCGATATCCTGCATCGCGCCGGCGAGAATTTGGAGGCCTCTTTCGAGGCGTTTGAAGGTCAGAGTCTCCGCCTCTTTGGTCAGCAGTTCCTTTTTCCCCATCGTCCGGAAGTAGACCCAGATCAAATCCTCCGTCGCTTCCTTATCGGCTTCGGGTTCCTTTTCCTCCGGCTCTGCATCCGCCGTCGTTTGCGCGCCAACCGATACACGAACTAAATCGCGAGAATATTCATCGCCCTCAGCGTCATCCTTCAAGGGAGTGGCTTCGGATTCCACCCCCGTTTCTTTGGTCGATACGAACATGGTCGTCTCCCTTTTTCGCATGAACTCCGCGGAAACCTCTCCGCGACGCAATACGCCGTAACCGGGTCTATTGGACCTCCCTGATCCAGTGTCCCCCGATACGGCGTGGCAATATTTCATTGTGAAGAAGCTCAATTGTAGCAATGTCAATTACCCGGTGCAAGGGAAAAAGTGGGATAAACCAGCAGAAAAAAACGAGGAATTACAGTGGTAAGCGCTTTTTGAGCTCTCGGACCTCCTCCTCAAGCGCTTCCAAACGTTCGCTGATGGGGTCGGGCAGCGACGTGTGGTTCAGATCTGTTTCCGGCGAATCGACCTCTGTTTTAATGATCTTTCCCGGCACCCCGACGACCGTCGAATGGGCGGGAACCGGGTGCAACACCACGGAGTTGGCGCCGATCTTGACATGGTCGCCGATCGTGATGGGCCCCAACACCTTGGCCCCCGCCCCCACGACCACATGGCTGCCGAGCGTCGGGTGGCGCTTTCCCCGATGCTTGCCGGTTCCTCCCAGGGTCACGCCTTGGAAAATGATCACGCTCTCCCCGATCTCGCTCGTCTCGCCGATCACGACCCCGGTCCCATGATCGATGAAGAATCCGGCCCCGATTTGGGCGGCGGGATGAATTTCGACTCCGGTCAGCAATCGACCGAACTGGGAAAGGAGACGGGGAATCAGCGGCACGCCCCACCGGGACAGACGGTGGGAGATGCGGTGTAAGACGACGGCATGAAAACCCGAATAGCTCAGCAACACCTCGAACAGCCCGGTGGCCGCCGGATCACGCTCAAAGACCGCCGCCAGATCACGTTGGAGTGTTCGCCACATGATGCCTATCCCGAAGCGAGTCCGAACACCAGACAGACGGCCTGGGCGGCGATGCCCTCGCCTCGCCCGAGACTGCCTAACTGTTCGTGGGTAGTGGCCTTGATGCTGACGGCACTCTCGGGGACGCCCAGGGCCCGGCCGATGGCGGTGCGCATCAGAGGAATGTGCGGGGCGATCCGCGGCGCTTCGGCAATCACGACCGCGTCCACGTTCCCGACGCGATAGCCCGCCCCTTCCGCCAGCTTCACCACGGCCTGCAACAATCCCAGACTCGAGGCCTGACGATACCGGGGATCGGTGTCCGGAAAATGGCTTCCCAAATCTCCCAGCGCGACGGCGCCCAACACGGCGTCGGCGATGGCGTGCAGCAAGACGTCGGCATCCGAATGGCCCTCAAGCCCGCGCTCGTACGGGATCGAGACCCCCCCGAGCATGAGCGGTCGGCCGACGACGAGGGGGTGGACGTCATACCCGATCCCGATCCGTAAGGGGGGAAACCGCTCGCTCAGTTGATCGCTCCCGACGGCGCTCCGGCGGCGCGATCCCTGAGCGCGGCCATCTCCTCCGCCATTTCCAAATCGCCGATTCTCGTGATTTTGAAATTTGCGGGGTGCCCCTCGACGAGGACCACCGGCAGGCCCAGGCGTTCAACCAAGGCGGCGTCGTCGGTGCCCCCGAACCCGTCCGCGAGCGCCCGCTCGACCGCGGCACAGATGACCTCGCGACGGAATGCCTGCGGCGTCTGAGCGGCCCACAACCCCTCGCGTTCGACCGTGACCGCACGGCCCTCGTGCACTTGTTTTAACGTGTCGACGATCGGCAGCGCCGCGATCGCCGCGCCCGTCGTCCGTGCAGCCTCGATGACGCGCCCGATCAGATCGTCGCTGACGAAGGGCCGCGCGCCGTCGTGAATCACGACGATCGACACCTCCCGGCCGAGGACGCTCAGCCCGGCGGCGACCGAGGCCTGGCGCGTCGCGCCACCCGCCAGAACCGTCCGGACCTTGGAGAATCCGTACCGATCGACGATCGCCTCGCGGCAGTAGGCTTCTTCGCCGGGAGGCACCATCACCACGATCTCATCGACCGCCGCCGCCCGTTGAAAAACACCCAGCGTCTTGGCCAGCATCGGAGAACCGGCAAGAGGCAAAAACTGCTTGGGACGCTCGCCGCCCATGCGCGTGCCCCGGCCGGCGGCCGGAATGAGGGCGACGACGCTCACGGGGACGCCGATCGACTGCCCGCCGCCGGAGTGCCCGGCTCGGCGCGTTCGCTCTCGTCACGCAAGCGGGTGAAGATCATTCGGCCGGCGGTCGTTTGAAGGACGCTCGTCACGATGACCTCCACGTGACGTCCGATGAATTTCTTGGCCTCGTCGATCACAATCATCGTGCCGTCGTCGAGATAGCCCACGCCCTGACCCGCTTCCTTCCCCTCGCGAAGCACGGAAACACGCATGCCCTCGCCGGGAAGCACGGTCGGCCGCAACGCATTGGTGAGATCATTGATATTGAGGACCCGGACACCCTGTAATTCGGCCACCTTATTGAGATTGAGATCGTTCGTCACGATCTTGGCGTCCACCTTCTTCGCCAGCGCCACCAGCTTGGCGTCCACATCTCTGATGTGGGGAAAATCTTCTTCGACGATCGTGACCGTCAGATCGGGCATCTTCCGGATGCGATGAAGAATATCCAGTCCCCGCCGACCGCGGACACGCTTTAAGGAATCGGACGAATCGGCGATGTGCTGAAGTTCATGGAGGATGAATTGGGGCACGACGAACACTCCGTCAAGAAAACCGGTCTCGCAGAGATCGGCGATGCGGCCGTCGATGATCACGCTGGTATCCAGGAGCTTCCGGCCGGTGAGGCTCGCGCCGGCGCCCGGGGCATGAACCGGCCGCGCCCACTGCGGCCAGGTGGTCGTCCCGATGCGCCAGCCAAGATAGCCGAACGCGACGAGGACGCCGATCGAACCGACTCTCGCCGCCTCCCCAGCCCACACGGTGTCCAGCGACCAGATCACGATTCCGCCGGCGGCGATCCCAATGGTCATGCCGGCCGCGCCGCCGCCCACTCGTTGCCAAGACCACGCCTGGGCGAGCACCTCGAAGGCGAGCGGCACCGACGCAAGGCCCGCGCCGATCAGCAAGCCGAGGGCCAGCCGCTCGGCTGTGAATCCCTCAGGATCCCAGATCAAGGAGAATCCGAGCCCGACGGACACGACCACGAGGACGACGCGAGAGGCCCAATCGGACGTGGATGACTCCCCGGTTACGGCGTGAGCGTGATGAACAGTGTTTGCCCCTGGCGGTTGATCAAGAGCAAAATCGCTTCGTCTTTCCCCGTCTCGCGGGCCAGGCGATTGAATTCCTTGGTCGTGGAAACCGCTTGTCGATTGATTTCCAGCAAGAGATCGCCGCGCTGTACGCCGGCATCGTCGGCCGCACTTCCCGGCTCCACGCGCGTCACCACCACGCCGCCCTCTTCGTCGAGGCCGAATCGTTGCGCCAATTCGGGGCTCAGGTCATGGACCGAGATTCCCGCCAATCCGCCTTCCGCTCCTTGCTCCTCATCCGGCGGCCCGCCGCTTCGCCCGACGTCCTTCGGTTGCTCGCCGATCATCACCTCGACGGTGCGTGTTTTCTTCTCGCGGATGATGGTCACCTGGGACTTGGCCCCGATCGCCAACCCGGCCACCAGATTCCGCAGTTGGACCGCATTTTCGACCGGCTTGCGATCGATGTCGACAATCACGTCGCCGCGCTTGATCCCGGATTTCTCCGCCGGGCTTCCCTCCAGAATGTCGCTCACCAGGGCCCCGCGTGTGTCCTTCAGGCCGAACTGTTTGGCCAGTTCCGGACTCACCTCCTGAATCGTGACGCCCAGCCACCCGCGGACGACCTTGCCCTTGCTGATCAAGCTGTCGATGACGGTCTTGACCATCTGGCTCGGCACCGCGAACCCGATCCCCATATACCCGCCGCTGCGGGTGAAGATGGCGGTGTTGATGCCGATCAACTCTCCCCGGACATTCACCAACGCCCCGCCGGAGTTTCCGGGATTGATGGCCGCATCGGTCTGAATGAAATCCTCATAATCCGCGATGCCGACATTGGCACGGCCGACCGCACTGACGATCCCCATCGTAATCGTCTGATTCAACCCGAACGGGTTGCCCACCGCCAAGACGTATTCTCCCACTTCCAGGTGCGTCGAGTCTCCCCAGGGAATGGTCGGCAGCCCCGTCGCCGAGACCTTCACCACCGCCAGATCCGATTTGGGATCGGTCCCGACCAATGTGCCCTTAAATTCCCGTTTGTCGGACAAGACCACTTTAATCTCATCGGCTTTGGCGATGACGTGATTATTGGTGACGATGTATCCTCCATCCACGATAACGCCCGACCCGAGGCTCTGCTCCTTCCGCTGACGCGGATTATCGAATTGGCGATAGAACTCGTCGCCGAAGAACCGGCGGAAAAACGGGTCTTCAAAGAACGGATTCGGCTGCTGACCGCTTTGGCTCTCTTCGTTCTTGACGAGGCGGGTGGTCGAAATATTGACGACCGCGGGTTTGACCGCTTTGGAGACCGCGACAAAGTTGGGCGCGGTCCCCAGCATGGCCGGCCGTTCCGGCGCGGGCTTGGCTGCGTTCTGCGCGGCGCTGAACGGCAACCAGCCCAGATCCGACGCCAAGGTAAAACCCAACACCATCCCGGCCACCACCAGAATCAACGCCACCCCGATTCGACGAACTCCACGCGTGGTTCTCGGCACGATCATCTTGATCCTCGATTCACGGCTGAACTCCATGATCCTGGGGACGAATCCGGCCCGGATTATACGATGAGATTTTCGAGATTGTAAAGTTTGACAACATGACGACCGATTTCTTGACCTGGCTCATGCTCTAAGGGTACCGTGGTTTTGGGACATGCGGAGACAAATCAGGATGCGTCACATCACGGCAACAACGGCGGCATGGCTGGTCGGGGCCTTGGTCTGGACCTCCGTCGGGTGCAACCACAATCCGACGGCGTTGAAAGCCGGTCATGTCGCCAAAGCCGAAAGGTATGCCGCAGAGGGCCAGTACCCGGAGGCGATCATTGAATACCGGAGCGCGATCAAGATCGATCCCGCCGACGCGGATGCCTACCATCGGCTTGGACTGCTCTATCTGACCCGCAACCCGATCGCCTATGTCCAGCCGGCCTTCGCGGCGCTCAGTAAAGCAGTGGAACTCGACCCCCGACTGATCGATGCCCAGCTCAAACTTGGCGAGCTGTTTTTGCTCGGTCGGCAAACCGACGCGGCAGAAGCCAAAGCCAAGCTGGTCTTGGAAACCGATCCCACCCATGCGGGCGGGTTGACCCTCCTGGCCCGAAGCGCCCTGGAAGCCAAGCGTTGGGATCAAGCCGCACAGGCGGTGAACGCGGCCAAGCGGGCACATCCGAACGATCCCCAGCCGTGGATCACCGAGGCTTCGATCGCGATCGAGACCCACGACTATGTCGCGGCGGAACGCGCGTATCTCGAAGCCGGAAGACTGGCGCCCGGCAGCGTGGAAGTGGTCACGGGCCTGGGGGATCTCTATCGCCTGCAGAACCGGAACCGTGAGGCGGAAACACAGTCTCGAAGGGCTGTCGAGCTGCAACCCGGACATCTTGCCTTGCGCGTAAATTGGGCCCGCTTCTATGCCGCATCGCGCGACCTGCCGCGCGCCGAGGCGGTATTTCACGAAGCGATCACGTCGCTGACGAAGGACCCGGGCGCCCGGATGGCCTACGCCCAGCAT
>JBDSOK010000282.1:0-4077 GCA_039914845.1 Nitrospiria bacterium
GAGCAGGGTGCGGACTTTTTCAGCACCCTGCTAGCGTTACCGTCCGGCCGCGCCCAGCCACCCACCGATCGAGAAGGTGGCCAGCGCGGCGCACGAACCCAGCAAGGCCATCCGCACCGCGCTCCAGATCATGCTGCGTCCGGTGAACAGACTCATCAGCCCGCCCACGACCAACAAGCCGAGTTCCATGGCGACGACGGTCCCGAGCAGCGGGGCCGGGATGGAGGGGAGGAGAAAGGGGATGAGCGGGATCAGCGCTCCCGCGGCAAAACTCGCAAACGACGCGCCCGCCGCGGAGAGGGGAGAGACCAGGTCGCGCGGGTTGAGGCCCAATTCCTCGCGCACCAGGGTGTCGAGGCCGCGTTGCGGATCGGCGATCAATTGGGTGGCGATCGATCGCGCGGCGGCCGGATTGAGGCCTTTCGCTTCATAAATCATTGCCAGCTCGTCAATCTCTTCCTCCGGCATGACCTCGAGTTCGTGACGTTCGAGGGCGATTTGGTATTCGAGCAGCTCGCGCTGAGTTTTGACCGAAATATATTCGCCGGTGGCCATCGAGAGACTTCCGGCCAAAAACCCGGATAAGCCGGCGATGACGATGGTATGGGGTTCGGCCCCGGCGCCGGCCACGCCGACGATCAGGCCGGCGTTGGACACGAGGCCATCGTTGACCCCGAAGACCGCGGCGCGCAACGCGCCGCCGCCTTGGCGCGCGCGGTGCCAACTTTCGGCGGGATGAGAATCGGGGATCGGCGATTCGCCGAGCGACCGGTCCTCAGTCTGCCCATCACGGTAGACCGAGAGCCCCCGCACTTTCAGCGCCGCGAGCATCGGCAGGACCCGTTGCGGGCCCAGGTGCCGCAACAGCCACGCCGCGATTCGCGCGCGCACGGGGATGCGGAAGGTGGGGATCGTGCCGCCCGCCGCGCGGATTTGCCGCTCCCACAACTCGGCTTGCCGTTCGGACGCGCCGCGAAGACGGGCGAAGAGCCGGGCGCGTGTGCCGTGCTCGACCTCCTCCATCACCCGATAGAGAAAGGCCGAGGTCCGCTCTTCCTGCCAGGCGGCGCGCGGCAACTCGACATCGGACGTCATCGGGACAGGAGACTCCTCGGGCGCCGGTCAGCGCTTGACCACACCGATCCAGCTATTGCTTTCGTCCAGGCCATCGACGGTCGCGCCCAAGGTGAGCATCCGCTTGAGATAGGTCACCGCGTCGGCGGTCACGATCTCTCCGGGGACGAGGACCGGGATGCCGGGCGGATAGACGGTGACGATTTCGGATGAGACGGCGCCCACCGATTGATCGAGGGGGATGTATTCCTGATCGGCGAAGAACGCTTCGCGGGGGGTCATGACCGCCTCGTGCGCGAACGCCGGCATCGGTTCCGAGGCCAGGGCCGACGGGGGGCTGGCCCCGCCGCCGTGGTCCTTGGCGATCTCGCGGAGCGCCTCGACCAGGCGACGGAGGTCGTCTTGCCGATCGCCGATGCTCACGATCACCAGGATGTGAAAGGGGTCGGCCATTTCGACCTGGATGTGGTACCGCGTGTTGAGGATCTGGGAAACCTGATAGCCCGACAGGCCGAGATCGGTCACCGTAATCGTCAGCTTGGTCACATCCAAATCGCCCATTTGCGAGAACAGCGTTCCCGCGACGTTGTCTTTCCCCAGGCAGAAGAGGCCGGGGATTTTATTAATCCGAGTGCGTGCGTCGGTGGCCAAGCGGATGGCCTTGTCCAGGAGCTTCTCGCCCTCGGTGGCCATCTGCATCCGCGCGAGGTCCAGTGAGGCCATCAGGATGTACGAGGGGCTGGTCGTCTGCACGAAGCGCAGCACGTTGCTCAGCATGGCCAGGTTGACGCGCGCGGCCCGCGCGTGAAGCATCGACGCCTGGGTCATGCCCCCGATGATTTTATGCGTGCTCTGCACGCAGAGATCGGCGCCGGCCTCCAACGCGGAGGCGGGCAGATCGGGGTGGAATTTGAGATGGGGGCCGTGGGCTTCGTCCACCAGCACCGTCAACCCCTTCTCCTGCGCGTAGGGCACGATCCGTTCCAGGTCCGCGCAGATGCCGTAATAGTTGGGGCTGGTCAGAAAGAGGATTTTGCACTCGGGGTGGGCGTCGATGGCGGCTTTGGTCTGCTCGAACGTGACGTTGAGCATGATCCGCAGCCCCTCGTCCACCGGCGGGCTATAAAAGATGGGCTGCGCGCCGGAGAGGATCAGGCCGGCCAGCACCGATTTATGGGCATTGCGGGCGATGAGGACGTAATCGCCGGGGTTGCAGGCCGCGAGAATCATGGCCTGGTTGCCGCCGGTCGTGCCGTTGACCAGAAAATACGAGCGGTCGGCCCCGTAGGCCTTGGCGGCCAACTCCTGCGCTTCTTTGATGACGCCGCGCGGCTTGTGGAGCGAATCGACTTCGTCGAGGGTGGTCAGGTCGATCGAAAAGATCTTGGGCCCGACGAATTTCCGAAAGCGGGTCGAGATCCCTTTGCCGCTCTTGTGGCCGGGGGTGTGGAAGGAGACTTTGCGGCTTTCCGCCAGTCCGACCATCGCGTCGAACAACGGGGTCCGGAGTTGCTCGTCAAGATCCATGGCGTCGATGCTCGAGGTGCGGTGAGCCTGCCGACCCATCATCTCCCCGGGGCGACCCGGTGCGCGGGAGCCCGGTCAGTGGTAGGTGAACAGGGGTTGGTTGTCTTCGATGATCCGCTCTTCGCTGGTGAGACGCTGCCGCAGGTGCTTCGGCAGGAGAAACTGTCCCTGGTGGATTTCTCCATGATAGTAGCGCAACTCGCCGGTGATGCGCTTGACGATCCGGTCGTCCAGGTTTCCGGGCGCGATGGACTGGGGATCGACGCCTTTGGAGGCGAGCGCGAATCCCCACGGCAGCCCGAACGAGGGGATCGAGGTCTGATAGGGCGCGACGATCGGGAACGCCGTCTTCAGCGTTTGGCAGACCGACGCAAAACAAAACAGGCTGTTGACGGCCGTCGAGCCGGCCTGCA
Source organism: Nitrospiria bacterium (assembly GCA_039914845.1). GTDB lineage: Bacteria > Nitrospirota > Nitrospiria > 2-01-FULL-66-17 > 2-01-FULL-66-17 > 2-01-FULL-66-17. The sequence goes on from JBDSOK010000282.1 coordinate 3,015, forward strand.
GCGTGATCATGCCCTGGGCCGTCAATCGACGATTGACGATCTGATAGAACTCTTTGGTGTACAACAAATACGCCGGGCCTTCTTCCACCGGCTCGGAAATGTCGATAATGATCACATCGTAGGTGTCGTTGGTTTCTTCAAGATATTTGCGCGCGTCCAGGTACTTGAGTTCCACGCGCGGGTCGTCGAACGCGCCCTGGTGCCATTCGGGGAGATATTGCTTGCACCGTTCGACGACTTCCTGATCGATGTCCACCATCAGCACGTGCTCGACGGAGCGGTGACGGAGAATTTCCCGCAAGGTGGCGCCCTCTCCGCCGCCGACGATGAACACCCGCTTGGGGTCGGGATGGCTCAGCAGCGCGGGGTGGACCAAGGCCTCATGATAGATGAACTCGTCCGCTTCGCTGGACTGCATCTTACCGTCCAGCACCAGGCAGCGGCCGTAGCTCCCCGTGTCCATGATTTCCATCTGCTGAAACTTGGTCTGGGTGGAATAAAGCATGGTTCGAATCCCATGCATGTGGCCTTCCTCAGGATTGAGGAAGTCAAGGAACCATTTGTAGCTCTTTGGTTGGGTCATCGACGGGCACATCCAGGGTGGACGAGAGGGTGGTCTTGTGGGGCAGCTTGACGTTGCCCTTGGACAAGATTCCGCGGCGGACCTCCATGATCGAGGGATGCTTCGACTGAAACTTATCGATCAAGAACTCGACGGCCACTTCGGGCTTCAGCACGTCCCCGCAGGTGAAGATGTCCACCGCGGCGTATCCGTACTCGGGCCACGTGTGAATCGACAGATGGGATTCGGCGATCACGACGACCCCGCTGATGCCGAACGGAGAAAATTTGTGAAAGTGCACGTCGACGATCGTGGCTTTGGCGACCCGCGCCGCTTCCACCATAATGGCCTCAACCTTCTTCACATCGTTGAGCAGTCTGGTGTTGCACGCCTTGAGCTCCACCAGAAGATGGGTCCCTAATCCGTGCACCGTCTCGTCCCCCTTTCGTTGCGCGTCCGATCGCCGGCGCGCTTGCGGCGGGACAAGCCCGCCGCGGTCTT
>JBDSOK010000181.1:0-6718 GCA_039914845.1 Nitrospiria bacterium
CACGCGATCATCAGGGATTCGAACGCGGGCCGCCCGGCGAATGCGGCCAGGGCCTTCAAGCGGCGAAACGCGAGGTGCGGCCGGTCCACCGCGCCGGCCACGGCAAGCACCGCATTGATCAGATCGGGCCGATACCCTTCGGTCTTGGCCTGCGATTCGATCCGCTGGCGGAAGAATTCGACAAGAGGTTTTCGCTGCTCGCCGGTAGGCGCATCGACGGCGTCGAGCAAGGTACTCAGCGCAGGCTCGGTGCGATGTCGCAGAATCTGGACCACGCCGAGGCCTTGACGCCGGAGGGCATACGGGTCCTGAGACCCCGTCGGGATGAGTGCCGCGCCGAAACACCGCGCGATCGTGTCGATCTTGTCCACGACCGCCACCAACTGCGCGAGAGACCCGTTTGGGATGTCGTCTCCCGCGAACCGGGGACGATAGTGTTCGCCGATCGCAACCGCCACCTCCTCCGCCTCTCCCTGGCGGCGCGCGTATTCGCGGCCCATGATTCCCTGTAGTTCCGGAAATTCACGCACGATGCCGGTCGTCAAATCCGCTTTGCTGAGCCATGCGGCGCGGTGGGCCGATTCGGGATTCACGTCGAAGACCGGGGCCAGTCCCCGGCACACGCGGGCCAGGCGTTGCACCTTGTCATACACGGTGCCCAGGCGCTCCTGGAAGACCACGCCTTTCAGGTGCTCCACGCGGTCCGCGAGCTTCACCTTCCGGTCCTGCTCGAAGTAGAATCGCGCGTCGTCCAGGCGAGCCCGCAGGACCCGTTCGTAGCCCGCTCGAATCGTGGCCGCCGCGCGCCCGGTGCGGGCCACGTTGCTCACGGCGATGAACGCCGGCAGCGGCGCGCCGCGATCGTCCACCAGCGAGAAGTACCCCTGGTGCTCGCGCATGGCGGTGCGGATGACCTCCGGCGGCAGCGCCAGGTACCGCGAGTCGAAGTGTCCGACCATCGCGCAGGGCGACTCCGTCAGGAAGACGGCCTGTTCGATCAGCGCGTCGTCCTCCACCAGCCGCCCCCCCGCCTCGCGAGCCGCCGCGGCCAGTTGGGTTTCAATCATCTGCCGGCGGCGCGCGTGATCGACCACGACCCCCCGGCGCTCCAGCGCGCGGACGTAGGCCGCCGGGCTTCCCGTGAGGCGGATCGCGCCGGGAGAAGTCAGCAGATGGCCGTGCGTGACGGCGGCGGCGGCGACGCCCGCGTACGAGAATGGAACGACCTTGCCCCCATACAGCGCCGCCACCCAGCGGATCGGCCGCACGAAACGGGCGCCTCCCCCCTCCCAGCGCATCGTCCGGGCAAACGTCAACTCGGCAATCAGGCGGGGAAGGATGTCGGCCAGGATCTTGGCGGTGGGACGGCCCTGTTCGTTCTGGAGCACCGCGGCGTAACGGCCTTTGTCGGTCGTGACGACCGTTAGGGCGTCGACCGCCACGCCCTGCGATTTGGCGAAGCCCTCGGCCGCGCGGGTGGGCTTGCCCTCCGCATCGAACGCCGCGGAAGCGGGCGGGCCCACCACCCGGGTCGCGGCGTCGGCCTGCCGCGTCACGACGCGTTCCGCAATGAGCGTCAATCGCCGCGGCGTGCCGTAGACATTGACCGATCCGGCGCTCACTCGCGCCCGCTCCAGCGCCGCGCGCGCGGCGCCCTCCAATTGCGCGAGAGCGCCGGGGATGGCGGGGGCCGGCAACTCCTCGGTGCCGATCTCGAAGAGCAGGTCGGCGTGGGTTGGTGTAGACGCCACCGGCGCGGTCAGCGCGTCCCCGCCCGCGCCGGGGCGGCCGATGGTTCCGTTCCGATCACCGCCGCGGGCTGCATGGTCCGGACTTCTCGACGCCGCACCCATCCCTCGGCACAGAGACGGGCCAGAGTCCGGACGCGACCGATGTAGGTGGCGCGCTCGGTGACGCTCACCGCGCCGCGGGCATCCAAGACGTTGAAGCAATGGGAGGTCTTCATGCACAGATCGTAGGCCGGCAGCACCAGTTCATCATCCAACAACCGCTTCGCTTCCTGTTCGTAGAGGTCGAACAACTTCAGGAGGGTCTCGACGTGCGCCCGCTCAAAATTATACCGTGAGAACTGAACCTCCGTCTCGTGGTGCACGTCGCGATATGCCAGGCCGTCCGTCCACCGCAGGTCGAAGACGTTTTCCACCTGCTGAAGATACATCGCAATCCGCTCGAGACCGTAGGTCAACTCGACCGAGATCGGGTCCAGCGCGATGCCGCCGATTTCCTGAAAATAGGTGAACTGGGTGATTTCCATCCCGTCCAACCGCCCTTCCCAGCCCAGGCCCCACGCACCCAGCGACGGCGATTCCCAATCGTCCTGCACGAAGCGGATATCGTGGTCTTTGACCGCAAGTCCCAATGCGCTGAGACTCGCCAGGTACCACGCCTGCACGTCGGCCGGCGCCGGTTTCATGATGACCTGGAACTGATAGTAATGTTGTAGGCGATTGGGATTTTCTCCGTAGCGGCCGTCGGTGGGGCGGCGCGAGGGCTGCACGTAGGCGGCCTTCCACGGATCGGGACCGAGCGCTCGGAGGAACGTGGCGGGGTGAAATGTGCCTGCGCCCATTTCCTGATCGTACGGTTGGACGAGAGCACAGCCGCGCTCGCTCCAATACTGCTGCAAGCGAAGGATGATTTCCTGAAAAGACAGACGTTTCATCGAGAACCGCTGGGCGAGAGGTCTAAAAATGCGAGGGCCAACCGTAGCAAAGGCGGGAACCAAAGTCAAGAATCGGGCGTCGGTTGATCTCGGCGTCCGGTTCGTTTATCATCCCACAATGGCGTACACACCTCGAGCGGGTTCGACGGATTGGACGGCGGCCGGCGTGTGGCTGCTGGCGGCCGCGGTCATGGTCTGGGTGATCTGGGCCTTGTGGGGGATCCTCCTGCCCTTCATTCTGGGCGCGGTGATCGCCTATGTGCTCGACCCGGTGGTCAACGGCATGATCCGCCACACGCGTCTGTCGCGCACCGGGGCGGTGGCCGTCCTGTTCGTCATCCTGTCGCTCCTTCTCGCGTTGTTGATCGGCCTGGTCTGGCCCACCGTGCGGCGCGAAGTCTCCGATCTGGCAACCGCCTTTCCCGATTATGTCGAACGCGTACAACGACAGATGGAGGTGATGAAGGGCCACATCATTCAGATCAACGCCGATCTCGGCGGATCGACCGACATCCTGCTCTCGCTCAAGAATCGCATTCAAGCCACGTTCCTGGGGTTGGGCCGATTTCTGGGGGGTCAGGTCGTGGGGTTCATCACCAATCTGGTCAATATCTTCCTTATTCCGTTGATCGCCTTTTTCCTGCTCAAAGACAAGTCGGCGTGGCTGGCCGGATTTTACTCGCTGTTGCCCGACGCGCGGCGGGACGATTGGGAGCGCGTCGTGGATCGGATCAATCGGATGCTGGCGGGATATTTTCGCGGCACGGCGATCGTGGGAGTGGCCATCACCGTCGTCTCGTTCATCGGATTTACCGTCATCGGGATGCCCTATGCCTTATTATTGTCGGTCATTCGCGGCATCGGCATCCTGATTCCGTACGTGGGGTTTGTGTTCTCCATCATTCCGCCCCTGATTCTGGCCGCAATTTCGCCAGAACCCTGGGCCATGGTGATCGGGATCGTCGTCCTCTTCGCGGCCACCGAGTTCCTCCAGGGATTCGTCCTGGTCCCGATCATCGTGGGTAACGCGGTCGACTTGCACGAGCTGACGGTGATGTTCGCGCTCCTAGTCGGCGGGACGCTCTTCGGACTCTGGGGCATTATTCTCGCCCTGCCGGCGGCGGCGATGATCAAAATTATCGCCGCCGAAGTACTCCGAGGACGGACCGGCATCGCCGGTTGACCAGACGCGTGTCCACCCCATTGGTGTGGGAGCCTGGTCAGGATGGGTCAGATACAAGGCGGAGGACGGGGTTGCGCCCGGAACGTACTGGTCCGTACGTGAGGACGCAGCGCCTTCCGACAACGCCGTAGATGGCCCATCATGGACAGGCCCCTAAGCGCCCTTTTCTTGGCGCGCCCGATGGAGCCGCTGCGCCGCCCCGCGGATGGCCTCCGACACCCCGCGATCTTTCCCGATAAACCCCAGATCCCGGGTTTTGATCGATGCGAGATGGGTCAGCGCGATGCCTACCGGCGTTTTGGGATTGGAGACCAGGCCCAGCTTGATGCCGTAGTTCCCCACCCACTCGCGTTTGCGCGCTACCACGCGAAGAATCTCGTCCGACACATTTCGGGACTTGGCGAGCATTTCGACTTCCTGTTCGGTAATTTTCGGCGAATTCAGCACCGCCAGGACGACCAATTTGCTCGTATCCTTGAGCAAGAGGGCGCGCCCCTCTTTATCGGCGCGGAAGGCAAACCGCACCTTCTCCGCCACGTTCATTTTCTGGACGAGTTGGAAGACGGTCTGATCGCCTGCGGATTGGGGTTCCGCGACGGGGGGCGCGCCGTCGCCTGATTCAGTGTTCATGCGGCCTCCCCCATGCGGGATCTTCGCCCCACCGCGGCACCAGCCGGTGCGGCACACCGAGGTGATCCAGCACCCGCCCCACGACGAACCCGACGAGATCGTCGAGCGTTTTGGGATGGTGATAGAACCCCGGCATCGCAGGCACCACATGCGCGCCCGCGCGCGCCAGCGAGAGCAGATTCTCGAGATGAATGACCGAAAAGGGCGTTTCGCGCGGCACGAGAATCAGCGGTCGGCGTTCTTTCAGCGTCACGTCCGCTGCGCGTTCGATCAGGCTCGCCGACAAGCCGTGGGCCACCGCGGCGGCCGTTTTCATCGAACACGGCGCGATGATCATGCCGTCGGTGCGATGCGATCCGCTGGCAATGGGGGCATAAAAATTGGCGGGCTCCCACCATGTGACCCGCTCGCCGTATCGACCGTGGATCGCGCGCTGAACGGCGACCGCGTCCCCCGACCAGTCGATGGCGGTTTCTTCCCGAACGACGGTCAGCCCGTCACGGGATACCACCAACGAGATCTCATGCCCCGCCGCCGCCAACTGCTCCAGGAGCATGATGCCATACGCAGCCCCGCTGGCCCCGGTGATCGCTACGGTATAGATTGCCATCTTTTGGTTAGCCCTCCGGAATTATCTTCGCACCGGGAGCCTGTTCAGGGATGGCCAGATGCAAGGCGCTCCGGTTGGGAGATCGCCACTGGCATTCACCGGACCGCAGCGTACTGGTTCGTACGTGAGGACCGGAGCGCAGCGACAACGCATCAGATGGTCCGTCATGGACAGGCTCTTAACCGACCTGGCGGTCGAGATCACGGTGGCGAACCACAGGTTGAACGCCGCGCTTTTCAAAAAACGCCCGCAACTGATCGACCACCACCACCGATCGATGGCGGCCGCCGGTGCATCCCACGCCGATCGTCAGATAGGTCCGGCCCTCCGCCTCGTACAGGGGAAGGAGAAAATCGATCAAGCCCTCCACGCGGGTGAGGAAGCCCCCGGCTTCGGACTGGGCCATCACGTATTCGGCCACCCGCGAGTCCTGGCCGGTCAGCGGCCGAAGCACTTCCACAAAGTTCGGGTTTTTGAGAAATCGGACGTCGAACAGCAGATCGGCCGGCGGCGCCCCGAATTTATAGCCGAACGACACCAAGCTCACCGCCAACGCCTGATCCCGTTCCAGATAACGCTGGGCGATGAAGGCTTTCAACTCATGGACGGTGTAGTCCGACGTGTCGATGATCAAATCGGCCCGGTTCCGCAACTCCTGCAACTCTTCCCGCTCCTGGGCGATCCCCTCGATGACCGGCCGCGCCCGAGCCAAGGGATGCGGCCTGCGCGTCTCCGAAAATCGGCGGAGCAGGACGTCATCGCGCGCTTCCAGATACAGAATCTCGACCCGGAACCCCACCTGTTGCAGCCGCTCGATCGTCGCGAACGACTGCGCCAGATACTCGCGGCCGCGGATGTCGATCCCCAATCCGAGGCGATTGCTGCGGCCCTCGCTTTGCGTGCAGAGATGGACGAACGTGGGGATGAGCGGCGGCGGCAGATTATCGACGCAAAAAAAGCCGACGTCCTCGAAACAATGGAGGACGTGGCTTTTACCCGCTCCCGACAGGCCGCTGACGATCACGATGTGCGGCGAGCGTTTGGGCGGGGGCCCCGGCGGTGAATCGCCGGCCGGATCGGACGCTCCTAGGAGGCGGGAGCGATCCATCCGAGAGTCCCGTCCGCCTTCCGATACGCCACATTGACCTCCGACGTCGTGGCATGACGAAACACCAGGAACGGCTGGGGTGAGGCATCCAGGCGCACAGCCGCCCCCTCCGGCGTCATGACCTCCAGCGTCAGGCGCTCCGGGATCAGGTCTGGCGGCGAATCGTTCTCCGGTTCCGCGCCGTTGCCGACTGAGAGATCCGTGCGTTGACGATGGTCGTGCAACCGGTCTTGATGTTTTTTGAGCTGGCGCTCGACCTTGCCGACCGCCTGATCGATCGAGGCGTACATCTCCTGCGTCTCTTCCTTAGCCTGGATCACCACGCCGTTGACATTGACCGAGACCTCGGCCTGATGCCGGTACTTTTCAACGGTCAAAATGACCGCGGCCTCGGTGGCCCGGCTCGAGTACCGCTCCAGATGTTTGACGCGTTCTTCGGCATAGGCTTTTAACGCAGGCGTCATGTCAATATGCCGTCCCGTCACCGTCGTTTTCATTGTGCCG
>JBDSOK010000182.1:0-2950 GCA_039914845.1 Nitrospiria bacterium
CGGCTCGGCGCGTATCAATTGATCTTCCTGACGCGGATTCCCGCCTCGGCGGCGGTCAACGAAACGGTCCGACTGGCCAAAAGCATGGCGCCGCCGCCCGACGTGGGGTTCGTCAACGCCGTGCTCCGCTCGCTGGATCGCCGCAAGGCCGAGTTGGTGGTGCCCGGCCTCCTGGACCGGCCGCTCGATCATCTCACGGCGGAGTACTCTCATCCGGTCTGGTTGGTCCGCCGGTGGCTCAAGCGCTTCGGCTTGCAGCGCACGCGGCACCTCTGCGAGGCGAACAACACCATCCCTCCGCTCACGATTCGCACCAATACGCTCGTCACGACGCGGGAACGGCTCCTCGAGGTGCTGGCGCAGGAAGGGGTCCAGGCTGCGCCGTGCGCCGTCTCGCCGCAGGGCGTCGTGCTCCGCGGCGGATCGCCGACCGCCACCCGGTCGTTTGCGCAGGGCTGGTATTACATCCAGGATGAAGCGGCGCAATTGGTGGGGTACGCGATGGCGCCTCGCCCGGGCGAGCGCGTGCTCGATGCCTGCGCCGCCCCCGGGGGCAAGGCCATTCACCTGGCCGAATTGATGGGCGATTGCGGCGAGGTGGTGGCGGCCGACGTGAGCCCCGCACGGTTGGCGCTGGTGGAGGAGAATTGCCGCCGCATGGGCATCAAGAGCGTGCGCACGGTGGCGGCCGATCTGTCCCGCCCCGGCGCGGCCGCGGCGCTGGGCACCTTCGATCGCATTCTGGTGGACGCGCCCTGTACCGGGTTGGGCGTCCTGCGCCGGCATCCCGAGGGCAAGTGGCAGAAGTCCGAAGGCCTGATTGCCCGCTATGCCGCCACGCAATCGGCGATTCTGCAGAGCGTGGCGCCGCTGGTGAAACCCGGCGGCGTGCTGGTGTACAGCACGTGTTCCACCGAGCGCGAGGAAAACGACGAACGCGCGGCGGAGGTGACGCGCGGGCCCGGCGGATTCCGTCTCGATGATCTGCGCGCGGTCCTGCCCCCATCGGCCGCGACGCTCATCAACGGTCAGGGCTGTTTCTTCACGGTCGGCAACGCGGCCGACATGGACCACTTCTTCGCCGCGCGGTGGACCCGCGCGACGACCTCACCGCTGGAGGGACCCGCACGATGAAACCCCTGCTCATCGCGCCATCGATTCTCTCCGCCGATTTCACGCGTCTCGGCGAGGAAATTCAGGAGGTGGAGAAGGCCGGCGCCGATTGGATCCACATCGACGTGATGGACGGCCAATTCGTGCCCAATCTGACCGTGGGGCCGTTGATCGTCGAAGCGGCCCGCCGGGTCACCAATCTGCCGCTGGACGTCCATCTGATGATTTACGATGCGGACGCCCTGATTCCGGAGTTCGCCGAGGCCGGCAGCGATTACCTGACCGTCCACGTCGAAGCCTGCCCGCACCTGCACCGGACGATCCAATTGATCAAGGAAAAGGGCGTCAAGGCGGGTGTCTCGCTGAACCCCGCCACGCCGCTTTCGCTGATCGAGCCGATCCTGCCGGAGATCGATCTGCTGCTCGTCATGTCGGTCAATCCCGGATTCGGGGGCCAGTCATTCATTCCCTCGATCCTGGAGAAGCTCAAAGCGGCCCGCCGCCTGATCGATGCCACGGCGCCGCATGTGGCGCTGGAAGTGGACGGGGGCATCAAGATCGACAACGCCCAGGCGCTGCGCAAGGCGGGGGCCGACGTGTTCGTCGCGGGCTCGGCGATTTTCGGCAAGCGGGATTATGCGAAGACGGTGGCGGCGATGAGGCACGAAGCCTCCAAGTCTTAGGGTGGGCAGGCGATAAGCGGGCATCTGCTGCGTTGTCGCCGCGGGGCCACATCCTCACGTACGACCCAGTACGCTCCGGTGTGGCCCCTTGCTCCGCCTTGCATCTGCCCACTTCTCGCCTGCCCAAGATAGGGCATTCCCGTGGTTGAGTTGAAAACGGCGGAGGAGATGGTCCGGCGGTTTGGGCTGGCTCCGCCGCGGAGTGTGACGCCGCTGGCCGGCGGGGTGATTAATCGCTCGTTTCTGCTTGAGTTGCGGGATGGCGGGGTGTGGGTGTGCCGGGTCGACGTCGAAGACCGGGGCGGCAAGCTGGCGCGCGAGGCGCAGGTGTATCGGTGGTTGTGGGCGCGCGCGCCGGGGCTGCCGATCGCGACGGCCTACCACCACGATCCTGCCCGCGACCTCATCCCGTACGACTATGCGCTGCTCCCACGCCTGCCCGGTGCGAATCTGGGCGCGGATATCGAGCATCTGCCGGCCGCCGTGCGCGAATCGCTGCTCGTCCAGGCGGGGAGCCTCCTCCGGCGCCTGCACACTCTGGCCGATCCCGACGCCGAATGGTTTCCCCCAGACCACGCGGGCCAGTCATGGCGCGCGTTCGTCGCGATCTGGTTTGAGGAGATGCTTGCCCGCTGCGAGGTCAGGCTGGGGTATGAGCCGCTATGGGCCGCGCGGGCCCGCGCCTGGATGAGGGAGCGTGGGACGCTCGTTCCCGAGACGCCCGAGCGCGTCTTTCTCCATGGCGACTTTCACTTCGGTAATCTCCAGTACGCCGTGCGGCGCGACGTCACGCTTTCAGGCTGCTTCGATTTCGAGTGGGCCTGGTCCGGCCACGCCGCCTGCGATGTGCTGCACCTCCAGGAGGCCGTCGCCCGCTATCCCGCTTACGAAGCGCCGCTCTGGTCGGGCTATGGTCTCACGATGTGGCCCGCCGACCTGCCGGTCTACCGTTTGATCCACTCGATGAGCGTGCTGGGGGCGGCAATGGTGGAGAAGCCCGAGCCGTTCTGGGATCTGATGGCCTGGCACAGCGCCGTGATCGGGAACGTGCTGCAAGACGAGAATCCGTTTCGGGGGCTGATTGGCTGAGCGGTCAAGAGACGGCAGGCTTCGTGCGTCTGGGATCGTCGCGAGTCTCGGTGACCTCGGCCGTC
>JBDSOK010000160.1:0-4376 GCA_039914845.1 Nitrospiria bacterium
GACGTCAGCACCATCCTGACGCCGGGAGCCTGTTCAGGAGTGGTCAGATGCAAGGCGGAGCGAGCACCGGACCGCAGCGTACTCAGTCGTACGTGAGGACCGGAGCGCAGCGACAACGCCGCTCTAGCGTGACGGACGAATGCTGCTTCCCGAGATGGCCGCTCATGGACGGGCTCCTAAGAGCGGACGCCCAGCCACGCGCGACGTACGCCCCCCGGTTCGGGAAGGTGTAGCACGTCGGACAACGCCTTCCGCAGCGACGACCCGTCGAGGTCGCGCTGAATTTCGCCGCCGACGACCAGCGACACCGTGCCCGTCTCCTCGGAAATCGCCACGGCAATCGCGTCGGTTTCTTCGGTAATGCCGAGCGCGGCGCGGTGCCGGGTCCCGTAGGTCTCGATGCCGTCGGTGCGAACCGTCAGCGGTAAGAAGCACCCGGCCGCCACGATTCGCTTGGCCCTAATGATCACCGCCCCGTCATGGAGCGGCGAATAGGGAAGAAAGAGGCTGATCAGCAACTCCTTTGACATCCGGGCGTCGATGAGCGTCCCGACCTCCACGGCGTCCAGCAACTCGTGCTCGCGCTCCACCACGATCAGCGCGCCGATCCGTCGGTTCGCCAACGAGATCGCCGCCTTGACGATCTCCTCCACGACCCGGCTGCTCTCCGATTCGCTGCCGCGACGGAACGGATTGCGCCCGATCCGGGCCAGCACACGGCGCAATTCAGGCTGAAAGATCATGATGAAGGCCAGGGTCACCTCCGGCCAGAATTTCGTCACTTCCCAGTGGTTGGGGTAGAGGTCCAGCCATTCCGCCGCCAACAACAGGCCCAAGATCACCCCCAAACCGACCAGAATCCTGAGGGCGCGCGTGCCGCGCGACGCCAGCACCAGCCACACCAGCAAAGCGATCAGAAAGCTCCCCGCCGCCAGGGGTTTCAACGACAGCTCCGTCCACCAGGCCGCCATGAGCTACGTCCGCGCCTTCGCAGCCCGTTCGGGATGTTTGATCGACTCGATGGTATCCACCACCTGCACCATGGCCTCCACGTCGTGCACGCGGATGATATCGGCCCCCAACCACGCCGCCATTGCCACCGCCGCCGCAGTGGGCATCAAGCGGTCGGCCGCCAGACGGGGAGCCCGATCGCCGCCCGACCCCAGAAATGATTTGCGCGAGGGCCCGATGACCACCGGATAGCCCAGCGACCGGACCCGCTCCAAGCCGTGGAGAATCTCGTAGCTGTACTTGGGATCGGCGCCCACGAACCATCCCATCCCGGGGTCGATCAGGATGCGATTCCGGGGAATACCCTTGTCGAGGGCATAGGCGATCCGTTCCCGCAGAAATTCGCCGATCGTGTCCAGCACGTCGTCATAGATCACATCGCGCCGGGACGTCCGGGGGGTCGGGTCCTTCGCATACATCAGCACCACCGGGACGCCTGAGAGGGCCATGACGCCGGCCATGTCCTCGTCTCCGCGAAGCGCCGACACGTCGTTGATCATCCGCGCCCCGGCGAGGAGCGCCCGGCGCGCCACCTCGGCCTTGGTGGTATCCACTGAGACCGGCACCGTGCAGTGTGCAACCAAGGCGGTGACAACCGGCAGGACGCGACGCACTTCTTCTTCCAAGGACACGTCGGAGGAGTCGGGACCGGTCGACTCCCCGCCCACGTCGATCCAGTCGGCTCCCGCCAGCTCCATCGCGCGTGCGACATCGAGCGCCGCATCGACCGTGGCGGCGCGGCTGCGCTCCCAGAACGAATCGGGGGTCACATTGAGAATACCCATGATTTGGGTGCTTCGCGCCACGGGCGGCTCCCATGCCGGCAGGACAGGCAACAACCTCGAGGTCTCAGGTACCGTCAAGACGCCCCGGGCCACGAACGGCCCGGGGATTGAGCGGAGCGGGAAAGGGAATCAGGCGGAGGCGGCCGCCGTCCCGATGATTTTCTCGATCTCGGGCGCGTCAAGCACTTCGCGTTCAAGCAGGGCTTCCGCCAGATCCTTCAAGGCTTTCAGGTTGTTGCTGATCAAGCTCTTGGCTCGTTCGTAATTTTCGACCACCAGGCGTTTGACCTCATGGTCGATCTCGATGGCGGTATGTTCGCTGTAATCCCGGTGCTGGGAGATTTCCCGGCCGAGAAAGATCTCTTGTTCTTTCCTCCCAAACGTCAGAGGACCCATCTTCTCGCTCATGCCCCATTCGCAGACCATCTTGCGGGCCAACTCGGTGGCGCGCTCGATGTCGTTGCCCGCGCCGGTGGTCATATGCTTGAGCACGATTTCCTCGGCGGCCCGGCCGCCCATGAGAATGGCGATGTTGTTGTAGAGATATTCCTTGGGATAGGTATACCGATCGTCGGTCGGCAATTGCATCGTCAACCCCAAGGCCCGGCCGCGGGGAATGATCGTGACTTTGTGGACCGGATCGGTGCCGGGAATCAGGCGCGCCACCAGGGCGTGTCCGGCCTCGTGGTAGGCCGTGGTCTTCTTTTCTTCGTCGCTGAGAACCAGGCTCCGCCGTTCGACGCCCATCAAGACTTTGTCTTTGGCGAACTCGAAGTCCTCCATCTCAACCGCCTTCTTCCCCTTTCGGGCCGCCAACAGCGCCGCCTCGTTCACCAGATTTTCCAAGTCCGCCCCCGAAAATCCCGGGGTGCCGCGAGCCACCGTCTCCAACACGACGTCTTTGGCCGCCGGAATTTTCTTGGTATGCACGCGGAGGATTTCGATGCGGCCTTTCAAATCCGGGCGGGAGACGACCACTTGACGATCGAAGCGGCCGGGACGCAGCAAGGCGGGGTCCAGCACGTCGGGGCGGTTGGTTGCGGCGACGAGAATGACGCCTTCATTGGTGTCAAACCCGTCCATTTCCACCAGCAATTGGTTCAGCGTTTGTTCCCGTTCGTCGTGACCGCCGCCCAGTCCGGCCCCGCGGAGCCTGCCGACCGCGTCGATTTCGTCGATGAAGATGATGCACGGGGCATGTTTTTTCCCCTGCTCGAACAGGTCGCGGACCCGCGAGGCGCCCACGCCGACGAACATCTCCACGAAATCGGAGCCCGAAATCGAGAAAAACGGCACACCCGCCTCGCCCGCAATCGCCTTCGCGAGCAACGTTTTACCCGTTCCCGGAGGGCCCACGATCAGGACTCCCTTCGGAATGCGGCCGCCGAGCTTCTGGAACTTCGGGGGGTCTTTGAGGAACTCGATGATCTCCTCCACCTCGTTCTTCGCTTCGTCCACGCCCGCGACGTCGGCGAACGTGACTTTCTTCCGCTCTTCGGAGAGGAGGCGGGCGCGACTCTTGCCGAACGACAGCGCCTTATTGCCGCCGACCTGCATTTGGCGCATGAAGAAAATCCACAACCCCAAAAAGAGAATGAACGGCCCCCAGCTCACCAGGAACGTGATATACCAGGGATTTTCGTCGGGGGGTTTGGCCACGATCCGGACGTTCTTCTCGCGCATCTGGCTGATCAGATCCGGATAGGGGGCGGAGTAGGTCTTGAATTTCCCGCCGTCCTTGAGGACGCCGGTCAGATAGTTCTCCTTGATCGTGACCTCGTTGATCTCCCCACGATCCAGCTTGGTCATGAAGTCGCTGAAAATCAGCTCGTTATCCTCGGTCTGGGGAGGGACGGTAAACAAATTGAACAGCAGGATCATGAACAGCCCGATCACGATCCATAACGCCAGATTCTTCATGCGCGGATTCATACAGCCTTCCCCTCCTCAAAGTACACGGACGGACCGGTCGTGCGCACACCGGTCCGTCACATCACAATCCTGACGTGAACTGCATCTTACCACAGCATTTTCCGGGTTGACAACCGCGCGCCCGTGTCCCGCGCCTCTCCGGACCTATTCCTGCTCACCGGTCTGATCGAGCACCGCAATGTACGGCAGGTTCCGGTACCGATTTTCATAGTCCAATCCATAGCCGACGACATACTTATTCGGCACGGTAAATCCGACGTATTCGATGGGCACGTTGATCGTCCGTCGCTCGGGCTTATCGAGCAGGGCGCAGACCCGCAGCGAGTTGGGATGCCGCATCAAGAGCTTCTTTTTCAGAAAACTCAACGTCAGACCGGAATCGACGATGTCCTCCACCACGATCACGTCCTGGCCTTTGATGTCGACCGTCAGATCCGAGATGATTTTGACCCGCCCGGTGGACTTCGACGACTGATAGCTCGAGACGACCAGAAAATCGAGCTCGACGGGCACGTGCACGGCCCGCACCAGATCCGCAAAAAACGCGAACGCGCCCTTGAGCACGCCGATCATCACCACATCGCGATCCTGATAATCCTCGCTGATCCGCCGCCCCAAGTCCTTGATCCGGCGGTTCAACTCCTGCTG
>JBDSOK010000203.1:0-3446 GCA_039914845.1 Nitrospiria bacterium
CCCGTCGAGATCACGCCCTCCTGCGCGCCCGAGTCGCGAATGTGTTTGGTCAGCGCGCGGGTATCGAGACCTTCGATGCCGACCACGCCCCATTCCTTGAGATAGGCGTCCAGACTTTGGCGCGAGCGCCAATTGCTGGGGAGAGGCGAACACTCTTTGACGATCAGACCTTCGACCCAGGGGCGCGACGATTCCATGTCTTCCGGGTTGACGCCGTAGTTGCCGATCTGCGGGGCGGTCATGGTCACGATTTGCCCGCGGTATGAGGGGTCGGTGATGATTTCCTGATAGCCCGACAGGCTGGTGTTGAACACCACCTCCCCCACCGCCTCGCCCTCGGCTCCGAAGCCGGTCCCGCGAAAGACCGTGCCGTCGGCCAGGGCCAAAATGGCCGGACGTTTAGGCGTCATAGACGATCTTTCCCGCCACCAAGGTTTTGATCACGCGGCCCGTCATTTTCCAGCCGCCGAACGGCGTGTTGCGGCTCTTGGATTTGAACCGCGCGGGATCGACGACCCATTCCGCATGGGGATCGAAGAGCGTGACGTCGGCCGCCGAGCCCACGGCCAGGCGCCCGCGATCGCTGCCGATGACGGCTGCGGGGTTCACGGTCAGCAGCCGGATCAAGTGGGGCAAGGCCAGATGGCCGTCGGCGACCATCGCCAGCGCGAGCGGCAGCGCGGTCTCAAGGCCCACGATGCCGAACGGGGCCTGATCGAACGTCCAGGATTTTTCCTCCGGCGCGTGGGGCGCGTGGTCGGTGGCGATCGCGTCGATCGTGCCGTCGGCCAGGCCTTCGATGATGGCCAGCACGTCGGCGCGGGTCCGCAGCGGCGGGTTCATCTTGGCGTCGGTCTGAAAGCCGATCACCGCCTCGTCGGTCAAAGTGAAGTGGTGGGGACAGGCTTCGGCGGTCACACGCACGCCGCGCGCCTTGGCCTCGCGGATCAGGCGGACGGACCCGGCGCAGCTCATATGCGCGAGGTGCAGGCGCCCGCCGGTCAGCTCGGCCAGCGCGAGATCGCGCGCGACCATGACTTCTTCCGCCGCGGCGGGAATACCGCGCAGGCCCAGCATGGCGGACACCCGGCCCTCGTGCATCACCCCCTCGTGGGACAGCTTCTCGTCCTCGCAATGGTCGATGACCGGCACGTCGAAGGCCAGCGCGTACTCGAGCGCGCGGCGCATCAGCAGGCTGTTGGAGACCGGCCGTCCGTCGTCGGAGATGCCCACGCACCCCGCTTCGACCAACTCGCCGATCTCGGCCAATTCCTCGCCGCGCGAGCCCTTGGTCACCGCGCCGATGGGCCGGACATTCACCACGCCCTCGCGCGCCGCGTGCTCCAGCACCAACTCGGTGACGGCGCGGGTGTCGTTGATCGGTTGGGTATTGGGCATCGCGCAAATCGTGGTGAAGCCCCCCGCGGCCGCGGCTTCGGTGGCGGTGCGGACGGTCTCTTTGTATTCATAGCCCGGCTCGCGAACGTGCGCGTGCAGGTCGATGAAGCCGGGGCAGACGATGAGGCCGCGGGCGTCGATCGTCTCGCCGTCCCGAGGCGCCGTCGAGGTCTCGATCGCCGCGACCTTGCCGTCCACGATTTCGAGATCGCGAATCTCGTCCAGGCCGGTTGCCGGATCGATCACCCGCCCGCCGCAAATCCACCGTCTCATTGGTTGGCCGCCCACGACACCGCGTCGGCCTTTCCGCCCGAGAGCAGGTAAAGCGCGGCCATGCGTGTGGCAATCCCGTTCGCCACCTGGGCCAAGATCACGGAGGTGAGGCCGTCGGCCACGTCCGGCGCGATTTCCACGCCCCGGTTCACCGGGCCGGGATGCATCACCAGCACGTCGGGTTTCGCGTGCTGCAAGCGTTCGCGGGTAATGCCCCAGAGCCGGCTGTATTCCCGCAAGGTCGGGAAGAAGCCGGTGTCCTGGCGTTCGAGCTGCAAGCGGAGGGTCATGACGACGTCGGCGCCGTCGAGCGCCGCATCGAGCGAATGGAAGATTTCCGCGCCCATCGCCTCGAACTCGCGAGGAATCATGGTCGGCGGTCCCGCGATCCTCACCCTCGCCCCAAGCTTGGTGAGCCCCCAGAGGTTGGAGCGCGCGACCCGGCTGTGCCGCACGTCGCCCACGATCGCGACCGTCAGACCCTCGATGCGCCCCTTGCGCTCCAGGATCGTGGACAAGTCCAGCAAGGCCTGGGTGGGATGTTCGTGCGCTCCGTCGCCCGCGTTGATCACCGAGCACCGCAACTGCCGGGCGAGCAGCGCGGGCGAGCCGGCCGCGCCGTGACGGACCACGATCACGTCCGCGCCCATCGCTTCAAGGTTCTTGGCGGTGTCGAGCAAGGTTTCACCCTTGACCGCGCTGCTGGACGCGGCGGAAATATTGATCACGTCGGCCGACAAGCGCTTGGCCGCCAATTCGAACGACGCCCGGGTGCGGGTGCTCGGCTCGAAGAAGAGATTGACGACCGTCCGCCCGCGAAGCGTAGGCACCTTCTTGATCTCCCGGCCCCCCACTTCTTTGAACGAGTCGGCGGTGGAGAGCAGGAGTCTGATCTCGTCAACGTCCAGCTCCCTGATCCCTAACAGGTCCTTCCGTTTGAGGTTCATGCCACGCTCCCCTCGGACCCCGTCCAAGTCAGACCAGTGCGGAGCCT
Source organism: Nitrospiria bacterium (assembly GCA_039914845.1). GTDB lineage: Bacteria > Nitrospirota > Nitrospiria > 2-01-FULL-66-17 > 2-01-FULL-66-17 > 2-01-FULL-66-17. The sequence continues at coordinate 2,666 of JBDSOK010000203.1, forward strand.
GTTCAGGAGGGGCCAGATGCAAGGCGCTCCGGTTGGGAAATCGCCATTCGCATTGCGTCGCGCCCGGAGCGTACTGGTTCGTACGTGAGGACGAGACGCCGACCGACAACGCCGCTCTAGCGTGACGGACGAATGCTGCTTCCCGAGATGGCCCCTCATGGACAGGCTCCCTTGAGAATGGCGACTCGGTCGTCGTGTCCCTCCTCGGACAAAAAGACTTTCACCCGTTCGTCGCTTCCGGTCGGGATGTTCTTGCCCACGTAGTCGGCGCGGATCGGCAGCTCGCGGTGGCCGCGGTCGATCAAGACCGCGAGCTGGATGGAGCGCGGACGGCCGAGGTCCATGATCCCTTCCATCGCCGCGCGAATCGTGCGCCCGGTGAAGAGGACGTCATCGACCAGGACGACTTTGCGGTCGGTCAGATCGAACGGAATGTCGGTGCGGCGGAGCAGCGGGTGCTCTTTCTTGGTGGCGAGGTCGTCGCGATAGAGCGTGATGTCCAACTCGCCGAGCGGCACGTCCACCTGTTCGATCTCGGCGAGCTTGGCGGCCAGACGGCGGGCCAGATAGACGCCGTTGGTGCGAATGCCGATCAGGACCAGGCGGTCAATCCCCTTGTGGCGTTCGAGAATCTCGTGGGCCATCCGGGTCAGCGCCCGGCCGACGCCCGGTCCGTCGAGCACCGGCCGTTCGGCGCGGTCCGCCGCGCGGATCTCAGACATGAAAAAACCCTCCAAGCCCGTGCGGCGTGGAAGGTTCGATGGTGGAGCGTGGTGTCATT
>JBDSOK010000204.1:0-2700 GCA_039914845.1 Nitrospiria bacterium
GACAACGGCGGGACACCACGGATCTCCCACCGAGACGATCCGCAGGCTGGATGCCCGGCGGCTGAACACGGCGATCCCGGTCCCGTTGGCCGGTAATTTCATCAGGGTCGAGGGATAATGCGCCGCAACCGGCGCGAGAATCCTCCGCCACGTCGGCGGGACCTCCACCAACACTGCGATGTCGGCGTCTTGCGCCATCACCCACTCCACCACACGCTGAGGATTGGAATGGTAGGCGTTCACATTGAGTTGCAAAACGGTCAGGCGCCGGCCCCCTGCCGCCGAGTCGGGGACGCTCGGCGACCATAGCGGCGCACACCTGAGAATCTCGATGACACAGATCGTCAGCGCGAAAGTGGCCAACCAGGGACGGTGCTTCACGGAGTACACGATCCCCAACACCAGGGCCAGCACCACGTAGTGGGGAACAAAGTGCGAGAACAACTCCGCCCACCAGACCCATCGTCCGAGCCACGGGAAGATCAGCGCGGCAAAGATCAGCCCGATGAGGAGGATGCCGCCGGCGCCGAGACGTCCGAATCGTCCGCCCATCACGAGCTGTCGGCCCCCTCGATGCAGACCACCCCCTGCGGACCGACCCTCGCCCCATGCCGCATACCCGCGGGGATGATCAAGCGATCACCGGCGGCCAACGTCACGTCCCGTCCATCCTCCAGCGAGAACGTGATGCCGCCCACCAGACAGAACAGCATTTTGCGGTACGCATGCTCATGCCCCTCATAGACCGCACAGGGGTCGTTCGACCATCGGGTCGACTGAATGCGGCGGGCGGAGAAAAACGCCAGGACCTCGGCCTCCGGCAAGGGGTGGGCGTGAGGCCACCGGATGATCTGGGCCCCGCCGGCGAATGTTTCATGATACGTCGGCCGTTCGGGTGAGTCAGCCATCGACCGCCTTCGATCGTTCCACCACCTTGATCAATGCCGCAAAATCTTCCTCGTCATATCCCTGTTCCAACCCACGGGCAAACAACGAATGAAGCAGCTCGGTGAGCTCGGAGGGAGCGCCCAGCGAGGCGGCTTCCGCTCGAGCGAGGCGAATGTCCTTCGCCATGTGCTTGAACGCGAAGTGCGGCTCGAAATCGCGGGTGGCCGCCGCCCGCCCCTTCATCGCCAGCAACGGGGACGCCATCGCACTGTTTGTGAGCACTTCGAGCATCCGCTGATCCGACAGCCCCGCCGCGCGGCCCATCAGCAACGCTTCAAAAAGGGCCAGCATCGATCCCGCAATGACGAGGTTGTTGACGAGCTTCATCGTCGAACCGGTCCCCACCGGTCCCATATGGACCACGCGCTTGGCCAATGGCGCGAACAACGGGGCGACCCGGTCCACAACCTCCCGCTCGCCCCCCACCATGATCACCAGCTCTCCGGCCTCGGCGGCCAGCTTGCTGCCCGTGACCGGCGCTTCCAGGAATGCCACACCCCGGGCACGACAGGCGCAATCGAGCCCCCGTGCGGTCGCCGGATCGACCGTGGTCATGTCGATGAACACGCTTCCTGCGGGGAGCGCCTCCACCAAGCCGCCCGCGCCCAGTGCGACGTCGCGCACCGACGCGGGATCGCTCAGCATGGTGATCGCCGCCTCGGCGCCCGCCGCCGCGTCGGCCGGAGATCGGGCGACACGAGCCCCACGGGCGCGCAACGACTCGGTGGGCCCAATCGACCGGTTCCAGACCGTGACGTCAAAACCGGCATCGAACAATCGGGCGGCCATCCGTCCGCCCATGATGCCCAAACCAAGACACGCAATTTTGTGCACCGGATGCTCCACGGACCATCCAGCATACCCAGAGCCGCACGCCACTGCAAGACATAAGGCGCTTGAGTACTCCCGGCAAGCGGCTTCCAATTCGCCCCTCGCTTGGGTATAATGCGCGGCGGATCGGAGCCCGGCCCCACGGCACTCCGATTCGTCTTGGAGATCGGAGGAATCATGGCAACCACGGAACGCCCTGCAAACGGCCGCGAGGCCTCGGCACAGGGCGATGCGATACGGACGCTCGAAGAGCGGCTGGCGGATCACGACGCGTGCCTGCGAACGACCCGGGACGAACTGGCTCGCGTGCGGGAAGAACTCGATTCGCTGCGGTCGATGATTCGCGAGCTCGCGGCCAAGACCACGGCCGTATGCAAAAAATGCGGACTCAGCTACGACGTCTTCGCGCATCATTACAGTATCGGACTCTTCGACAATATCGTGTACGTGAAGTGCCCCGACTGTCAGACCCCGATGCCGGTGGATCCCCGCCACGGCGTGCGGACCGAATGACGCCCGGCATGCTCCAGGGCGATACGCTGTACGCGGGATTGACGTGGGAGCTGTACAAGGAACACATCAAGAAATTTTCCCACGCTGCGGTCAAAGGCCTGCCGACCGAGGAGGAGATGAAAGAAACGCTCGCCGCGATCGTCGATGAATCTACGGTCAAGGTGCTCACCCAGGAAAAAGTGGGCATGGTCGTGCAATTCCATTGGATGGACACGTATCCCGCACGTGACGTTTGCGAGGTCACGGATGTGAAAGGGTTTCTCACCCAGCGCTTCGGCGGCGGCAAATTTAAACTCAACCTGTATCACGGCATCAATTTTCTATCGACCAAAAATTGGGAAACGGAAGGGCCGCCGCTCTGGAAGGGCCTGATCCGGATCGCCGAGGACTAAGTGCAACGCGCCGTCT
>JBDSOK010000009.1:0-3329 GCA_039914845.1 Nitrospiria bacterium
CGGACACACCCTTCAGCTTGGACAGAAAGCGCGAGGAGGCATCGACGCGCCGCACCTTGAGCTGCATGGTGGCGCGAAACGTCCGCACCACCTTGTCGGCCTCGCCCTTTCGCAAGAGCCCGTTATCCACGAAGATACAGGTCAGACGATCCCCGATCGCCTCATGCACCAGGGTCGCCGCGACCGCCGAGTCGACTCCTCCGCTCAACGCGCAGATCGCCCGCTCGCCGTCGAGCGCCTGCCTCAGAGACGCCACCGTTTCCTTTCGGAAGGACCCCATGGTCCACGTCGAACTGCAGCCGCAGATCTCGGAGACGAACCGGGAGAGGATCGCCCGGCCTTGGGGCGTATGTTCCACTTCGGGATGAAACTGAATCGCGTACACGCGGCGTTGCGGGTCGACCATGGCCGCGATGGGTGAGTTGGCGGTGTGGCCGATCACGCGAAACCCCGACGGCAGCTTCTCGATCCGATCGCCATGACTCATCCACACTCGGCAGGACGGCGCCTCCGGCGCTCCTTCGGGGCGGACGGCGCCGAACAGCCCGTCCTGCGCATCGATCAGGAGATCGGCCTGCCCGAATTCCCGCCGGGCGGCCTTGGCCACGCGCCCCCCCAGCATCGTGGTCAGCAATTGCATGCCGTAACAGATGCCGAGAATCGGCACCCCGAGGTCCAGCACGCGCGGATCCAACGAGGGCGCGTGACGGGCATACACGCTCGCCGGCCCGCCGGACAGAATAATGCCTCGCGGATTGAAGGCCTGGATCGTCGAAAAGGAGGTCTGATAGGGCAGGATTTCGGAGTAGACCCGCCCCTCGCGCACCCGGCGGGCGATCAACTGGGTGTATTGGGAACCGAAATCCAGAATGAGAATCTTTTCGGACACCGACGCGGAGGAAGTCGCGACGGGAGCGGCTGGGGACGATCCACGGGGGGAACGCGGCGCGGCTGGGCGGGCTGCGGTCCGGGCAGGGCGTTTCCGGCTTACAACTCCCATTCGCGGCGGTAGTTCGGGGCTTCCTGGGTGACGATCACGTCGTGAACGTGACTCTCCCGCAGGCCCGCGGCGGTCACTTTGATGAAGCGGGCGTCGCGGCGAAGGTCTTCGATGGTCCGACACCCGCAATAGCCCATCCCCGATCGCAGTCCGCCCACCAATTGGTAGGTGATCGCGGCGAGTGGCCCCTTGTACGGCACCCGCCCTTCGATGCCTTCGGGCACGAGCTTGGCGTCGGCCCGGCCTTCCTGGAAATACCGATCGCGGCCGCCCTTCATCATGGCCCCCAGCGAGCCCATCCCACGATAGAGCTTATACGTCCGGCCCTGATAGAGAATGGTCTCTCCCGGACTCTCATCGCTCCCCGCCAGCAGCCCGCCGAGCATGACCGTGCTGGCCCCGGCGGCGATGGCCTTCGTGATATCCCCGGAAAATTTCACCCCGCCGTCCGCAATCACCGGGACGTCCAGCCGATCCGCCACCCGGGCGCAATTCGCCACCGCCGTCAATTGCGGCACCCCGGCCCCGGCGATGACCCGCGTCGTGCAAATCGACCCCGGACCGATTCCCACCTTCACCGCATCCGCGCCGGCCTTGATCAAGTCTTCAGCCGCCTGAGCGGTCGCGATATTGCCCGCGATGATCTCCACATCGGGGTAGGCGGTTTTCAACGCGTAGACCGTGTCGAGCACATCTTGCGAATGACCGTGGGCGGTATCGACCACCAACACATCCACCCCCGCCGCCACCAGCGCCTCCACGCGTGGACGCGAATCGTCACCCACGCCCACCGCGGCTCCGACGCGCAAGCGCCCGCGCTCGTCCTTCACCGCGTGCGGGTATTGGATGTGCATCTTGATGTCTTTGACCGTGATCAGGCCATGGAGCTCGAAGCGGGCGTTGACGATCGGCAACTTCTCGATGCGGTGCTCCTGCATCAGCGCGCTGGCCTGGGGAAGGGTCGTGCCTTGGGGCGTCGTGATGAGCTTCACAGCGGGCGTCATCACCTCGGAGACCTTCAAACCCATCCGGGTCTCGAACTGGAGATCGCGACGCGTCACGATACCGACCAATCGGTTCTGATCGGTGACCGGAATGCCGGAAATGGCGTGCCGATCCATCAAGGTCTGGGCTTCGGCGATCGTGGCCTCGGGCGCGATGGTAATGGGATCGGTAATGATGCCGCTCTCGGACTTCTTCACCTTCGCCACTTCGGCGGCCTGCTCGGTGGGCGTCAGCACCCGATGGATGATGCCGAGCCCGCCGACCCGCGCCAACGCGATGGCCAGCGGCGCCTCGGTGACGGTATCCATCGCCGCACTGACGAGGGGAATGTTGAGCCGAATTTTCCGGGTCAGACGGGTCGAGGTTTCGACGTTCTTCGGAAGGACCGCCGAGCGCGCGGGAATCAGGACCACATCATCGAATGTCAGTCCCTCTTCCAGATCGCCGGTCAGCATGAGTGGGAGACCCTTCCCTCGAGCGAGAGTGACCGTGTGTGTATCATATTCCTCGCGCCACGGTCAAGCGGAGCGATGCCGTTTGCGCTCGTCGCCGCTGAGGTAGCGCTTCCGCAGTCGAACCGATTTGGGCGTGATTTCCACCAATTCGTCATCGCCGATGAATTCGATCGCTTGTTCCAGCGAGAGACGGCGGGGCGTCACCAGCACCAGCGCATCCTCGGCGGTGGAGGACCGGATATTGGTCAGATGTTTTTTCTTGCACGGATTGACGATGAGGTCGCCCGGCCGGATATGCTCGCCGATGACCATCCCCTCATACACCGGATCGCCGGCGCCGATGAAGAGGGTGCCGCGTTCCTGAACGTGGTTCAACGCGTACGCCACGGCCTCCCCCGCCTCCAAGCCGATCAGCACCCCCCGATTCCGACCCGGTAAATCGCCCTTATAGGGTTCGTAGCCTGCAAAGGTATGGTTGATGAGACCGGTACCCTTCGTGGCGGTGAGGAACTCGTTGCGGTACCCGAATAATCCGCGCGCCGGGATCTCGAAGACCAGATGGACCCATCCGCTGCCGTCATTGACCATATTGCTCAGTTCGCCCCGCCGGGTCCCGAGCGCTTCCATGACCACGCCGACGTAGAGTTCCGGCACGTCGAGATACAGGTGCTCCATCGGCTCGCAACGGGCCCCGTCGATCACCTTGTCGATTACGCGCGGACGGGAGACCGCCAGCTCATAGCCTTCCCGGCGCATGTTTTCGATGAGGATCGCCAGGTGGAGCTCTCCTCGGCCGGAAACTAAAAAGGCGTCGGTGTCCGCCGTCTCTTCCACCCGCAAGGCCACGTTCGACCGGAGTTCGCGAAACA
>JBDSOK010000013.1:0-4305 GCA_039914845.1 Nitrospiria bacterium
GTGCCGCCACCGCGTCGAGTGCGTAGGCGGCGGCCCAGGGCTCATAATCGAAGGCATGCGCGATCTCATCCACGTCCCCGATCGCGAGCCCCGCCTGGTTGAGGCATGAGCGGATCGCGCCGAGCGGAAAGGCGGCCGAGTGCTTGCGGCGATTCATGCGCTCTTCGGCGGTCGCGGCCACGATTTCCCCGTCGATGATCAGCGCCGCCGCCGCGTCGTACCCCTGACAGATACGCTCCTCGCGCTCATCGAGGTTCGGCCACTGGGCTTTCTTGAACGCCGCCGAGGATTCCAATCCGCTGATACCCATAATCTTCATGTGAAGTCTCCCTGGTCATCAACCCGCTGTGCCGATCGCGTCACACCCACCCGCCCTGCAACCCAATCCACCATTCTCCCTCCAGCCGCGAGAAGAACGCATCGCCGGCGTGCAACGCGTGGAGGACGTCGTGATGCGCGGAATGCGCCAGCATCCACGAGCCGCCGCGGTAATGACAGTTGGCCTCCACGAAGGCCGGCATGAGCGGGGGGTCGAGTTGGCCCGAGACCGCCACCGCCCCACGCCTCCAGGCATCGGCAAAGAGATGGCCGAGCACGTCCCGCGCGGTCTCTCGTGTGGCGACGAGCTGGAGCACCTCGCTCATGCCGCCCGGATTGACGTAGTAGAGATACCAGCCCAGCCGCGCGCCCTGCGGGTTGTGCACCGCGACGTACCGGAGTGTGCCGCGCCCTTTTTTTCGCCCCAAGAGCCCCAGAAGCCATCGGAGCGCCGGCTCGTCGTATTCGGGTCGCAGCGCCCGGCCGCGCGAGAACTCTCCCAGCCGGCCGAGCAGGTCGTCGGCCGACAGCGCCGCGCCCTCCCGCGATTCGGTCCGGAACCGGAAGAGGCGATGCGAGATGCCGGAGGCCGCGGTATCGACCATGCGGCACAAGGGCCGCAGCGCGAGATCGACGGCGCCCGGCAGGCCGCGGTCGGCGGCGCAGGCCAGAAGATAACGGCTGGGACGGAGCGGCCGCACCCAGCGGAGGCTGTACAGCAGGGCGGTCGTGCCGCCGAGTGCCTCCCAGATTTTCCGGGAGGCGGTGTTCCCTTCGGCCAGGGAGAGATCTTGCGGCCCGGCGAAAAAGGCGCGGAGGAGCGAGACCCCGGCCAGCGTGGAACGACGCTCGGGGTCGACCATGAAATGGTGGCTCACCGCGGCCCGCAGGGGCCGCCCGCCGATCGACATGCGCCGGGGCATCACGCCCAGACAACCGATGATGCGGCCGCGATCCTGATACACCAGCGAGGGGAGGTCTTTCTCGATCCACGGGTGACCGAAGAAGATCTCTTCCAGATACGTCGCATGGGCTTTCGCCCGCGCCGGAGCGTCGATCCGCGATGTGCCGAACACGCGTCGATAGAGGTCCAGCACCTGCGGGAGGTCGCCGACCTGGATGGGACGGATCGCCGCCTGATCAGTCGCGTTCGCGGCCTGCTCGCTGGAGTCTTGCAGAATCACGCCGCGCGAATCAGGGTCGGCGGTTGGGAACTCACCGGGCTCGATTTCGTCGTGCGCGGGGCGAGGTAGGCCGCGATCGAGGCGATGGACCGGAACTGATCGAGGTCCAGGGCGGCGGCATCGACTTTCATGCCGAAGTCCTGCTCAAGGTGGAGCAGCAGCTCGACGAAGTGGAGGGAATCCAGGAGGCCGGTCTCCAGCAGATCGGTGTCGACCGAGGGAACGTCCAGGTGGAACTGGTCCCGGAATAATTTGATGAGCTGTTCTTGTATGCCGATGACGGTGACCATGGTCCTCTCTCTCTCACAATTATGCGGCTGATCGATACACGGTGGCTGATGGGGTGGACGAAAGGGCGGGTCCCTCTTCGGTCGGTGCCGGTCGCAGTGAGCCCCTCTCGACGGTCAACCGCTCATCCAGCCGATCCCCCTGCCGCAGGACGAGACCGGCATCCACGCAACGGCCCTCAATTCCCACCTGTCGAACGATGATCCACTCATCTCCGCAGGCGACCACGACCCCGGTTCCGAGATCGAGTCCCACCGTGCCGGGCGGCTCGGGTGCCACACAGCCGGTGGCAAAGGCCTTCAGGAGGCTCAGTTCGCGGCCGTCGTGCCCGGCGCGCACCGGACCCCATGGCGAGGGATAGGGCGCATAATCGCAGGCACGGATGAGATTGACGACATCCCTGGCGGGCCGATTCCAGGAGAACACTCCGCCCTCCGGAGGACCGGCTCCGAAATATTCGCGGGCGGCGAGGTCTTGGGGCTGGGCGGGGATGGCGCCGGGATCGTCCGCCGCCTGCCGCAGGAGCCCGGCCACCAGATCCAGGCCGAATCTGACGCAGCGCGCGGATACGCTCAGCGCCGACTCGTCGGCTTCGACGGTAAACAGCGTTTGACCCGCGATGGGTCCGGTATCGCACCCCGCGTCCATATGATGGAGGGTCACCCCATGGATCCGTTCGCCGCGCGAGAGCGCCCAGCTCACGGCATTTAACCCGGCGTAACGGGGCAACGGGCCCGGGTGCAGATTGAAGCTTCCCAGCCGCGGAGCCGAGACGACCTCGGGATGGATCATGAACAGGGAATGGACATTGAGCAGGAGATCGACGCCGAGCTCCCGCAGGCGGACGGCGGAAGACGGGTCTTTGACGCACGCCGCCGGCCAGGTCGGATAGCCCAACCGCTGCGCCGCTTGCCAGAGCGTGGCGCCGATGGCTCCTCGGCGGGACGGGGAGGCCATCACGGCCACGATGTCGTGTCCGGCCCGGGCGACGGTGCGCAGGGCCTGGATGCCGGCCGCGTCCTCTCCGACCAGGACGATTCGCAGGCGAGCCATCAGGCCGCCTCCACGTGCGAGGCCCACGCGGCCGGCATGCGATCGTCTGCGCCGCGGAGAAAGCTTTCGCGCAGGAAGGGGCGATCGATTTTGCCGTTCCCATTTTTGGGCAGCGCGGCGAACGCGCGCCATCGTCCCGGCAGCATGTAGGAGGGGAGGACCCGTCCCAGGGCGGTTCGGAGGGTCATGGGCGTCAGGTCCCCGCCGGAAGCCGGCACATACGCGCAACAAATGACCGACCCCTCAAATCCCTCGCTGTGGATGGCCACCACCGCGGCTTCGCGGACCGATGAGAGGGCCGCCAGCGCCGCCTCGATCTCGCCCAATTCGATGCGATATCCCCGACTCTTGATCTGGGTGTCGGCGCGGCCCAGAAAATAGACCAACCCGTCGTCGCCCACGCGCGCCAAATCGCCGGTCCGATACACGCGGGCGTCGCCGGGCGGATGATCGGGATGGGGCAGGAAGACCGCCGCGGTTTTCGCCGGATCGCGCCAGTAGCCGGGGCTCAACCCGACGCCTCCGATGTAGAGGTGGCCCGCCTCTCCCACCGGAGCGGGGCGCAGGGCATCATCCAGCACCAGCAAGTCTTCCCCGTCGCAGGGTCGGCCGATGGGAATGGACATCCGCCCGTCCTGCGGGCAGGTCGTGAGGGTGTGATAGCTGCTCGCGATCGTGGCCTCGGTGGGGCCGTATAAATTCGTGAACTGGACGCCGACCAGGCGCGTCATCCAGTGGATCAGGACCGGAGTCGGCAGGACCTCGCCGCACCACAAGAGGCGCTTGAGCGAGGGAAAGTCGTGAAAGCGCACCGCGTCGAACTTCGCCAGGTAATTGAGCACCGACGGCACCGAAAACCATTGCGTCAACTCGTGGTTGCGGATGAACTCGGCCAGCGCGTGAGGCCGCAGGTTCAAGTCGGGCGACACCAGATGCAACTCGGCGCCGGCGGCAAATGCACCGAAGAGATCGAACATCGAGAGGTCGAAGTGCAGGGGCGGATGTCCCGAGAGGCGATCCGACGCATCCAAGCCGAAGTAGCGCACCGCCCACTCGATGTAGGCGATGACGTTGGCGTGGGTGATGACGACGCCCTTGGGTTGTCCGGTGGACCCCGAGGTGAACAGAATATAGGCGGCGCCGGGCGGAACCTCCCCCGGTTCGACGGCATGGTCCCAGGGTTCGACCGCGGCACTTTCCAATCGGGCGGAGAGCGGTCCGTCCATGCCGACGACCGCAAAGCGAGGTCCGATGTTCTCGGCCGATCGACACGCGGCGACCAGCGCGGTGGTCTGCGGCGCGGCGAGGACGATCCGCGGCTGACAGGAGGCGATCATCTGCGCCAGGCGCGGGGCCGGGCTCGCCGGGTCGAGCGGGACATAGACGGCGCCCGCCTTGAGCGCCGCCAGAATGCCCACCACCGCCGCGGGCGATTTGGGCATCACGAGGCAGACGCGGTCGG
>JBDSOK010000043.1:0-12250 GCA_039914845.1 Nitrospiria bacterium
GAGCGCTTGAGCGTCGGCGATCATCTGCTGTTCGATACGAGGTCCGGGTATGTGCTGGAAAAACTTCCCAAGTCCGAGGTGGAAGAACTGGTGCTGGAAGAGGTGCCCGACGTCAGTTACGAACAGATCGGCGGGCTGACCGACCAAATCGAGCAAATTCGCGACGCCGTGGAATTGCCCTTTCTTCACCGGGATCTGTTCGCGGAGTACCGGCTCTCTCCGCCCAAGGGCGTCTTGCTCTACGGGCCCCCGGGATGCGGCAAGACGCTGATTGCCAAGGCGGTGGCCAATTCGATCGCGAAGAAAATGGGCGCGTTGACCGGCCGCGAGGTGAAAAGTTTCTTTTTGCACGTGAAAGGGCCCGAGTTACTCAATAAGTATGTGGGAGAAAGCGAGCGGCAAATTCGCGAGGTCTTTAAGAAGGCGAAGGAGAAAGCCCAGGAGGGAATGCCGGTCATTATTTTCTTCGACGAGATGGATTCGCTGTTCCGGACCCGCGGCACCGGTATTTCTTCGGATGTGGAGTCGACGATCGTCCCGCAGTTCCTGGCGGAGATCGACGGCGTTGAGCGTTTGCGGAACGTCATCGTCATCGGGGCCAGCAATCGCCAGGACCTGATCGATCCGGCCGTGCTGCGTCCGGGGCGACTGGATGTCAAGATCCGGATCGATCGCCCCGATCATCGGGCCGCCAAGGACATCTTTGCCAAATATCTTGCCGTGGATCTGCCGTATCAGATTCGCGAAGGCGATACGCTCGAATCGACGATCACCTCTCTGGTCGAGCACGTGGTGGAGCAGATGTACGCGACGACCGAGGACAATAAGTTCCTCGAGGTCACGTATGCCAACGGCGAGAAAGAAACGCTCTATTTCAAGGACTTCGTCAGCGGCGCGCTGATCGAGGGCGTGGTGTCGCGCGCGAAGAAGTATGCGATCAAGCGGGCGATTGCGACGGCCGAGCGAGGATTGCGTCTCGACGATCTGTTGAAGGCGGCGCGTGATGAGTTCCGCGAGCATGAGGATTTGCCGAATACGACCAATCCCGATGACTGGGCGAAAATCGCCGGGCGAAAGAGCGAGAAGATCATGCATGTTAGGACGATGACCGGGCGGGCGCCTGAGTCCCGCAAAGTGGAAACCGTGACGACCGGTCATTATCTATGACGCCTCGTCTTCTCGGCACCGAGACGGAGTTCGGACTGTCCGTCAAGGACGCGGGCGCGCAAGATCCCGTGTCGAATGCCATTCTGCTCGTCAACAGCGTCGGGACCGAGGTCCCGTCGCGCTCGGTGCTCTGGGACTACGAGAACGAGAATCCGCTGGTGGACGCCAGGGGATTCGAAGTCGAAGGTGAAAAGGAGCGTCCCGCTCCGGACTATAATCGGCTGCTCAACAAGTTATTGGCCAATGGGGGCCGGCTATATGTCGATGGCGCGCACCCCGAGTATTCAACGCCGGAATGTACGCGCATCCGCGATGTGGTCCGATATGAAAAGGCGGGGGAGCGCATTGTGGAGGCGTGTCGGGCTGAGGCGGATCGTGTCGCCGGAAGTCGTCGATTCGTGGTGTACAAGAATAACACCGACGGCAAAGGCAACAGCTACGGGTATCACGAAAACTACTTGGTCTCCCGCGCCGTGCCGTTTGCCCGGCTCGTGTCTCAGCTCATGCCGTTTTTTGTGACGAGGCAGGTATACGCCGGGGCCGGAAAGGTCGGCGCCGAAAACCGGAGTGCGCCGACCGGCTATCAGATGTCTCAACGGGCCGATTTTTTCGAGGTTTTGGTCGACCTCAATACGATGGTCAAACGACCGATCATCAATACTCGGGATGAGCCGCACGCCGACAAGGCGAAGTATCGCCGCCTGCATGTGATCGTGGGCGATTCGAACATGTCCGAGGTGACGACGTATCTCAAGTTGGGCGTGACCGCCCTGGTCATCGGCATGATCGAGGCCGGCTACCTGGTCAAAGATCTTGACCTAGCCGATGGTGTCCGCGCCATCAAGGACGTGTCGCGGGATCTGTCGCTCAAGCAGACCATCGCGCTCGACGACGGGCGTCAATGGACGGCGGTGCAGATTCAGGAGTACTATCTGGAGACGGCTCAACGGTATTGCGCCGAGCGGGGCGCCGATCCGGAAACGAAAGATATTCTCTCCCGGTGGGAGCGGGTCCTCTCGCTGTTGGCGCGCGATCCCGCGCAGTTGTCTCGTGAAATCGACTGGTTGATTAAGCGCGATCTCTTGCAGTCCTACGTGGAGCGCAAGGGATGTGATTGGGACGATCCTCGGGTGGCCATGATGGATTTGCAATACCATGATCTGCGGACCGACAAGGGGTTGTTCTCGGCGCTGGACCGCGGAGGCTATGTGGAGCGGTTGTTGGACGACGGCGCGATCGAGGCCGCGGTCACCACGCCGCCTGACGATACCCGCGCCTATTTTCGCGGCCGCTGCTTGGCGAAGTTTCCCGACAAGATCTATGCGGCCAGCTGGGCATCGATCTTGTTCGATGTCGGGAACACGGTCGTGAAGCGCATTCCCCTCAACGAACCCTCGCGGGGAACCAAAGACTTGGTCGGTGCTTTGGTGGACGAATCCGAGACGGTGGAGATGCTGGTCGCTCGCCTCAGTGCGTAGCGTCCTGCCCGGCGCGCGGTCACGGCTGCCCGGATGGTGCACACGCTGGATGGAAAGGGGTGATGACGATGTCGCAGGAGAAAAAACGAGATCTGAAAAAAGTCACGCGACGCGACGAGACGTCGGCGGTTCCGAACCCTGAAGTCCTCGAAAAGGGCAAGAAGATGAAGGAGAACATCGATAAACTGCTCGACGAGATCGATGAGGTTCTGGAGGAAAACGCCGAAGAGTTCGTAAAGAATTACGTGCAAAAAGGAGGGGAGTGACGGTGGTCTTGGACCCCGATCCGTTTCCCTTGAAAGCTCTGGGATCGAGTTTCTATGATTTATTGATTACCCAATACCCGCACCTCGGCCCTCACGCTGCGTTTCCCCCGATCGACCGCATGTCCGCGGGGGCGGGCGCGTCGTTGGTCTCGTCGATCCCCCACGGCACGACCATCTTGGCGCTCCGGTATGCCTCGGGAGTGGTGATCGCCGGTGATCGGCGGGCGACCGAGGGGTATCAAATTTCCGGCCGCCGCATCGAAAAAGTTTATAAAGTCGACGACTGGTCCGCGATGGCGATCGCCGGCGCGGCCGGTCCCTGTTTGGATATGGTTCGTCTGTTTCAGACCGAGCTCGAACATTACGAGAAACTGGAGGGGACGACGCTGTCGGTGGACGGGAAGGCGAACAAGCTGGCGCAGATGGTCAAAGGCAATTTGCCGGCGGCTTTCCAGGGGTTGGTGGTCATTCCGATTTTCGCGGGGTACGATGCGCGTCAGGGATCGGGGCGAATTTTTAAGTATGACGTGGCCGGCGGGCGGTATGAGGAGGCGGATTATCACGCGACCGGCTCGGGCGGAAAGGACGCCAAGACGACGATCAAACAGTATTACAAAGCCGGGTTAAATGAGCACGAGGCGATCGGCCTCGCATTGGAAGCCCTCTTCAATGCTGCGGAAGAAGATGTGGCGACCGGCGGCCCTGATCCCACGCGGGGCATCTTTCCCACCGTCAAAACCGTCACATTGGACGGGATCGTGGATGTATCGTCTGATCGGATCGAGCCGTTTTACACGGCGTTTTTAGACAAGCGTCGGGAGCGATAAATGCCATTGCCTTATTACGTGTCGCCCGAATTGATCATGCAGGACAAGGCCGAGTATGCCAAAAAGGGCATCGCTCGAGGGCGTTCGACCGTCGCGATGGAATACGAGCATGGCGTGGTGTTGATGGCCGACAATCCCGCCGTCTCGCTCAATAAGATTTCCGAAATTTACGACCATATCGCGTTTGCCGGCGCAGGGAAATACAGCGAATTCGAAAATCTGCGCAAAGCCGGAATCCGGCACGCTGATATGAAAGGCTATCTCTACAGCCGCGAGGATGTCACCATCAAATCGCTGGCCAACGCCTACTCTCAAACCTTGGGAACGATGTTCAGCCAGGAGATCAAACCGCTTGAAGTCGAGATCCTCGTCGTCGGGCTCGGTGAGCGCGCGACCAATGAGATGTACCGGATTTCCTTTGACGGGAGCATCTTTGATGAACGCATCGTGGCCGTGATCGGAGGAAAATCTGACGCGATTCTGGCCCATCTCAAACAACACGTCGACGGGCTGCGACCGCTCGGCGTCGCGCTGAAAGAAGGCGTGGCGGCCTGGGAGAGCGGCGGACATCAGGGCTTGCGGTTGGCCCAAATGGAAGTCGCGATCTTGGATCGTCGTCGGACCGGCCGGAAGTTCCGTCGTCTCTCACCGGCGGAGTTGCTCGAACTCAGCGGATGACGTCATGATGCCTTCCCGCATCTTCGGCCTTGAAAATGAATATGGGTTGATCTTTTCACCCAACGGCCGGGTCTATCTCCCCATGGAGAAGATCCTGGGGTATATCTTCGAAGGGTTGATTCCCAATAGCTGGCCCTCCAACGCGTTTCTCTGTAACGGCGCCCGCTTCTACCAGGACACCGGTTGCCATCCCGAATATTCGACGCCGGAATGCGATCGGCTGCGTGATCTCGTCATTCACGACAAAGCCGGTGAGCGCTTACTGGAAATGTGTCTGCCGATGGCTGAAAAGCGCCTGCGGGAAGAAGGCCTGGTGGGCGATATTTATATCTTCAAGAACAACACCGACTCCATGGGCAATACCTATGGATGCCATGAAAATTATCTAATGCGCCGCGATCTGGATTTCTGGAAGATTACGGAGCAGTTGATCCCGTTCTTCGTCACCCGCCAAATCTACGCGGGCGCCGGCAAGGTGCTGAAGGTCTCCGGCCGGACCCATTTCTTCCTGTCCCAGCGGGCGCAGCACATCCACGAGAAGACCTCGTCATCCACCACGTCTTCGCGCAGCATCATCAATACCCGCGACGAACCGCACGCCGACGCCGAAAAATATCGGCGCCTCCACATCATCGTCGGCGACTCCAATATGTCGGAGCTGACCACCTATCTGAAGGTGGGAACCACCGCCGTCGTGCTGTCGATGATCGAAGAAGGGTTTACCGTCAAGGGCATGGAGCTGGAGGACCCGGTGAAGGCGATTCGAGATATTTCGCGCGACCCGCTGCTCAAAAAACGGGTGCGCCTCGAAGACGGCCGAGAGTTGACCGCGCTCGAGATTCAGATGACTTACTGGGAACGAGCCCAAGCGTATTTGGCCGCTCTCGGCTCCGGGGCGGACGAGACGACCCGCGACCTGATCGAGTATTGGGGCCAGATTTTACAGACCTTGGCCACCAATCCCATGAAGCTTGCGCAGGACTTGGATTGGGTCATCAAGAAAAATGTCATGGAGTCGTTCATTGCGCGCAAGAATTGCGGTTGGGACGACCCCCGGGTCGCGCTCATGGACTTACAGTATCATGACGTCAAACGAAACCGCGGTCTGTACTATTTGCTCGAGCGGCAGGACTTGGTCGAGCGGTTGGCGACTGAAGATGAGATCCAGCGGGCGATGACGGTGCCTCCGCAAACGACGCGCGCGAAGGTTCGCGGCGATTTCATCAAATTCGCGAAAGACAAGAACCGCTCCTACACGGTCGACTGGACCTACCTCAAGCTGAACGGCTATTGGGAAGAAACCATCCTCTGCATGGATCCGTTTGCCAATTCGAATAAACGGGTGGAGGAACTGATCGCCGGAGTGGCGGTGTCCCATCGTTGAGTTGGTCCGGGCCGCGTTCTGGATGGTCTGGATTGCCGGATGCGCCGCCTCCGCTCTCGGGTCCGATGTTGCGACGTCCGCTCAGGCGGCTCCTCCTTCCCCCCGACTCATAAAGCAGGGCGAGGTCCTGGTATTGAGAGTCGCCCTTCCGCTCGATCAAGTCCCGGAATTAGCCGGACGCTTCGATGGCCGCGACATTCCCGTCTTTGCCACGCCGGAGGGTGCGGGCGCGTTGCTGGGAATTGACATGGAAGCGGTTCCGGGGCCCCGCGAGTTTGTGTGGGAGCGCCGACGAGCGGGCGAGACCGCGATTCTCGATCGGATCACTTTCACGGTGGTATCGGGGGAGTTTGGCGTCCAAGAACTGACCCTCCGGAAGGATCAGGTTGACTTGGACCCACCCACCCGTGACCGCGTCGCAGAGGAGCAGCAGGCGATGCTGGCGGCGATGGAAGCGGTGACGCCCCGGTTGTGGGACGAGGGGTTCGTCATGCCGTCCGAAGGCCGGATCCAGCATACCTTCGGGTTGAAGCGTGTGATCAACGGTCAACCACGCAGAGCACACACGGGCGAGGACATCACCGCCCCGTTGGGCGCTCCGGTTGTGGCGATGAGTCGCGGCACGGTGCGATTGGTCGCCGACCATTTTTTCAACGGCCAAAGCATCGTGATCGATCATGGTCTCGGCCTCTATTCGATGTACTTCCACCTCTCAGCGACAGCGGTCAAGGTTGGGGAGCGTGTGGAGAAGGGCCAGATCATCGGATCGGTGGGGGCCTCGGGGCGGGTTTCCGGACCTCACCTGCATTGGGGCGTGCGGTTAAACGGCGCTCGCGTCAATCCGCTGCTCCTCACCCCCGCCCCCTCGGCCGCCACCATCCAAAAATAGAATATCCGTCTCGCGCCGCCCTTGTCCAAATTCGACGGCACCCCTATAATACAAGTATCACCAATTGATGGAGTCGCGCATGGGTCAATCGCCTCGAGTCGGTGCCCACCATCCTCTCCGAAGGTTCTTTTCCATTGTGACGGAAAAACATTTTTACGAACAATTAGGATGGCCTGATCACGGCGTCATCGGCTATGTCGCCGATTTGTTGACGGAGTTCACCGACGTGGACCGCGTCTACCTGTTCCAGGACACTCAAGGCATCCCGAAGACCCTCGTGTCCGAGATGCTGCTCGACGCCGAGTCCGGCGCGTCAGGCGTGTCGGAGCGCGATGCGCACCGGCACATCGGGGATTTCACCTTGTTTATGATGGGGCTGTTTCCGGAGCAGTTGACCCGCTTGAAGGTCCGCCGGTTCTTGGCGAGCGGCGACTTTCTGCTGGATTACTGTAAGGTCGGCAAGCGGTCGTATCGGATCGTCTCCGAGTTGCCGGGCGGATGTGACGATGCCGGACGAGCGGAAGCCTCCCTCTTCCGGAAACTGTCGGAACAATTCGAATTGTGCGTGGCGGGGTTAGGCTCCATCCGAGAGGACCTTCGTCGGCGCCCCGACGTGCCGTTCGATCGATTCCGCGAACGGTTTCTCGCGTAGGCCTACAACATGCCGTCCTGGACTTCGATGTCCGCGTGTTGCCGCAAGTGATCCATATACGCGTGCAGGGTCCGTTCCTGCTTTTGGGGCAGCGGGGATGGCAGGGTCGCATCTGAGGTCGGGCCGGGATTCTGTGCCGCTTGTCGCGCGCGCGCCTCGTCCCAGTCTGGCGCCGTGACGCCCGTGGATTCGGCGATGAGGGTTTTGACCTTGGCGATGAGCAAATCTTCCCGTTGCTCGGTCTCAAACGCTTCCGGCGTCGTATGATTGGCGGCCAACACCCGGCGATAGAGTTCCAGGTCGAACCGGCCGGTTCCCTCCCCTTGAAAGGCCTTAAACGATCCGACGGTATCGGCGAGTTCCCGGGAGGTGACGGACAGACGCATATCTGCGGCGGCCTTCAGCCAGAGTTGCCGTTCGATCAGCGTATTGATCACTGTGTGCTTGAGATCGAGTTGTTTGATCAACTCCGGGGTAAATTGTTCTTTGAACGTGTCGCGATAAAATCGTTCGTAGTTGCGATAGGCTCGTTGGTACTCCTCGGCCGTAATCCGGTGGTCGTCGACACGAGCGACCAGCGCCGCGGCGTCATCGTCGAACCCCCACCAGCCCATGGTGATCACAAAGGCGGTGGCGATCAGCAGAATGATGAGACGAAAGACCCACGGATTTTCGATCGTGCCTTGTCGCAGAAATTTGATCATCGGTTCTCCTCCGCATCGTCGCCCATGATAGGCCATCCGCGACTGCCAACGCAAGATGACGTTCCCGGGACGAGACCTTGCACGTCGGGCACCGGTCCCCTATAATGCAACCGAGTTTTTGTGAGGTCTTTGTTGGTTGCCGGATAGGACGCCTTCGGTGACCGGCTTCATCTCCATGGACACGGCCTGTGCCGCCCCAACCGAACCAACCATCGCCGACCCGCTGTCTCGGGGGGTGGCGAAATTCATTGATATCTTAATTGCCGCGGCGCTCAGCCGCCTGCTTCCCCCGATCGGCCTGTATGGGGCGGTGACGTATCTGCTGATTGCCGACGCGCTGCGTCCCGGCTCCAGTTTGGGCAAGCGGCTCGTCGGGCTTTCGGTCCGGGGACCGACCGGGCGGGAGTGCGGGGTCCGGGAATCGATGCGGCGAAACGTCGTCCTGGCGATTCCGTTCGGGTTGTGGGCGCTGCTGCTGCAAGGAGGGTGGATCGTCTCGTCGGCAGGGTGGTTGATCTTGATCGCCGGGTTCGGCCTTGAGGCGATCTTGCTGGCCGGCAATCCGCAAGGGCGCCGACTAGGCGATGATTGGGCCGGGACATCCGTGATCGGGATGACGATCACGGATCGGACATAGACGGGACACGTCGAGGACGAGGAGGGACCGTGGGGATTACGAATACCGTTCTGGGTTGGTTTTCGAACGATTTGGCGATCGATTTGGGCACCGCGAATACGCTGGTGTACGTGAAGGGGAAGGGCATCGTGATCAACGAACCCTCCGTGGTCGCCATTGAGAAGAAGAGCGGCCAGGTCCTTGCCGTCGGCGGGGATGCGAAAAAAATGCTGGGGCGCACCCCCGGCAATATCGTCGCCATTCGGCCGATGAAGGACGGCGTCATCGCGGATTTCGAGATTGCCGAGAAAATGCTGCGGCATTTCATCACGCGCGCGCATAACCGCAACACATTCGTGCGCCCCCGCATCATCATCTGCGTGCCGTCGAAAATCACGCAGGTGGAGCAACGGGCGGTCAAGGATTCCGCCGAACTCGCGGGCGCGCGCGAGGTCTACCTGATCGAGGAACCGATTGCGGCGGCCATCGGGGCGGGATTGCCGATTGCCGAGCCGTCCGGGAACATGGTCGTCGATATCGGCGGAGGCACCACCGACGTGGCCGTGATCTCCCTGGCCGGCATCGTCTATAGCGAGTCGGTCAAGGTGGCCGGCGACAAGATGGACGATTTCATCATGAGCTACATCAAGCGAAAGTACAACTTGCTGATCGGCGATCATATGGCGGAGCAGATCAAATTCGAAATCGGCTCCGCCTATCCCCAAGACGAGCGCAAAACGTTCATGATCAAGGGCCGGGATCTGATTTCCGGTATTCCACGAACCTTGGTGATCGACGACGCCGAAATCCGGGAAGCGCTGGCCGAGCCCATCGGCGCCATCGTCAACGCGATCAAGATCGCGCTGGAAAATACGCCGCCGGAGTTGGCCGGCGACATCATCGATCGGGGGATCGTCTTGACCGGAGGGGGATCGCTCCTGCGGGGGATGGACGTGCGGCTGCGGGAGGAAACCAATCTGCCGATCATCACCGTGGATAACCCGCTGACCACCGTGGTGCTGGGCACCGGCAAGGCCCTCGACCAAATCGATCTACTCCAACGCGTCTCGATTTTGGCCCAATAGGCCGTTCGTCGGATGGGGCACTCCGCGTCGGGCTCAAAGCGCGTGTGGCTTGCGGCGGCGGGCCTCGCCGTGGTCTTGGGTTTGCTGCTCGCGCCCGACTGGGTCAAGCGTCCGGTTGGCGTAGTCGGGCGGCCGATGGCGGCGGCATTCTCGGTCATCCAAGACACGTTCGCGTCGGGAGTTGCCGCCGTCCGCGAGCGATGGTCGTCGTATCTGGCGCTGGCCGGTCTTCGCGAAGCACACCATCTGCTTCAGGGTGAACTGGAACGCATGACGAGCGAGCGCGATCGGCTCCTCGAGGTTGCGGAAGAGAACACACGCTTGAGCGCACTCTTGGACCTGCGCCCGCCCGCGCTCCCGCCCGTTCGTGGGGCTCGGGTCGTCGGCCGCGATCCGTCGCGCTGGTACCAATCCATCACCATCGATCGCGGCGGCCGTCACGGCTCGGTGGCGGATCAAGGCGTCGCACTGCCCTCGGGGATCGTGGGCACGGTGGTCAAAGTCTTCCCCTCCTTTTCGGTGGTGTTGCTGATCACCGATCGCCAGAGTGCCGTGCCGGTCCTCGTCCAGCGCACGCGCGAACAGGGCATCATCGAAGGCACGGTGGGCGGTCGCGTGCGCTTAAAGTATCTTCCACCCTCGTCGGAGATCGGCACGGGAGACATCATTCTGACCTCGGGGTTGACCGAGGCCTTTCCCAAGGGATTGATGGTCGGGACCGTGACCCGGGTCGAGCATCCGGAGGGAGCCCTCTATCCGGAGGTGGAATTGGCGCCGGCCGCCGATCTGTCGCGATTGGAGGAAGTGCTCATCCTCGACCCCGTCCCCGACGCCTGATGCGCTGGCCGTGGACGATGGCCGTCGGGGCCGAGTCGATCCGTCGCGTCGGCTGGGGGACGGCCGTCCTGCTCGCGCTCCCCGCCCAATCGACGATTCTGCCGGTGGTCGCGATCGGAGGCGTCGTGCCCGATCTGCCGCTGATCTGTCTGATCCTGTTTGCCATTTCTCACGGCCCCGTCTGGAGCGCGACCGTCGGCGCACTCCTCGGTGCGGGACTCGACGCGTTTTCCGGGGGGAGTTCGGTGTTTTATGCGGTGGTCGACGCCGGGCTTGGGTTCGGGACCTCGGTGCTGGGTCGCGTCACCACCAATTTTCAGACCACCACGTTGCCGGCCCTGATCGCGTCGGGTTCGGTGCTGCTCGCCGGCGTGCAAGTGATCTGGTTCCGCCCCTTCGAACACGCCGACGAGATGCTGGGGTGGATGGCGGGCACGCTTGTCCCTCAGGCGCTGTACACGACGGCGGTCGCGTGGGGGCTTTACACCATCTGGAGATGGCGCTTTCCGACGCCGCGAACTCCACAGAAGGATCAGCATGACTTCTTCGCCTCAGGACGGTTTCCAGGATCTCTACGATAGGATTACCTGGGCCGCGGTCGCCATCCTCGTGTTCATGGGGTTGCTGGTCGGGCGGTCCTGGTATCTACAAATCGCCGGCGGCGAGGTCTACCGAGAGCTGTCCGAATCCAATCGGGTGCGCGCGGTCAGCATCCTGCCGCAGCGCGGGCTCATCTATGACCGCCGCGGCCGGCTGCTGGTCAATAATATGCCGGGATTCACGCTCTACGTCGTCCTGGAAGACACACCCAAACCGATCGCGCCCCTGATTGAGCGTTTGGCGCCGTACATCGGGATGTCCGAGGAAGAGATCCACGAACGGATCGCCGGTCGCCGGGCGACTGGGTCGTTCACGCCCATTCCGATCAAAAGTCATCTCAGTCTTCGTGAAGTGGCGCTCATCGAATCCCATCGCCTGGACTTTCCAGGGGTGAAGATTGAAGTCGAGGCCCAGCGGAATTACCCCTATGGGGCATGGGCCGCCCATCTCCTCGGGTATGTCAGCGAAGTATCCTCCGCGCAACGCGAGACGGGAGATTTTGGGGAGTTGCCGCCGGGAATGCCGGTCGGTCAGTTCGGGGTCGAACTGGCCTATGATGCGGTCTTGCGCGGTCGGCCGGGAGAAAAGGGCGTGGAAGTCGACGCACTCGGACACGAGCGTCGGGTGGTGCGCCGAACGGAGCCGATCCGCGGGGACGATCTCGTCCTGACGATCGACGCGGAGGTGCAGCGTGTCGCCGAGGAGGCCCTGACGGGCAAGGCCGGGGTGGTCGTTGCGTTGGACCCGACCAATGGGAAGGTGATCGCGCTGGCCAGCCACCCGGATTTCGATCCGAATCTCTTGGCCGGAGGGCTCACCGCCCGGCAGTGGGCGGCCGTACTCGGCGACCCGGGCCGCCCCTTGAACAATCGCGCGATTCAGGGGCAATACCCGCCGGGCTCCATCTTTAAGATCGTGGTCGCGACCGCCGCGCTGGAGCGCAAGGCCGTGACCCCGAACTCGGTCGTGTCATGCTCCGGCGGCATGTTTTTCGGGAATCGGCGGTTCCGAGACTGGAAGGCGTCCGGCCACGGCATCGTGGATATACATCGGGCCTTGGTGGAGTC
>JBDSOK010000064.1:0-7399 GCA_039914845.1 Nitrospiria bacterium
GTATAGGGATGTCTGGGAGTCGAGAACAGGGCATCCGTCGGGGCCAACTCGACGATGCGTCCCAGATACATGACCGCCACGCGGTCGCTGATGTGTCGAATCATCACCAAATCATGGGCGATGCAGAGCAGGGACAGGTGGAATTCCTGCTGAAGATCCTGCAAGAGATTGATGATCTGGGCCTGAATCGAGACATCGAGCGATGAGACGGGTTCATCGGCCACAATCAGTTTCGGTTGGAGAATCAGGGCACGGGCGATGCCGACTCGCTGCCGCTGGCCTCCGCTGAACTCGTGCGGATAGCGGTCGATCGCGTCGCCGGCCAAACCGACTTTCTGCAATAATTCCCGCACCCGCTCCATGCGCTCGGCTTTCGTGCCGATCCGGTGAATGGCCAGAGGTTCTTCCACGATGGCGCCGATTCGCATCCGGGGATTGAGCGAGGCGTAGGGATCCTGAAAGATCATTTGCAGATCGCGGCGCAGGGTTTTAAGGCGGCGCGCCGGAATGCCGAGGAGATCTTCGCCCATAAAACGAAGGGTGCCTGCCGTGGGCTCGATCAAGCGGAGAATGAGTCGTCCCGTCGTCGATTTCCCGCACCCCGACTCGCCCACCAACCCCAGGACTTCGCCCGAACCGACGTCAAACGAAACCCCGTCGACCGCATGAACCCGACGGGGCGGACCGAAGAGGCCGCCGCGAAGGGGGAATGACTTTTTGAGACCACGTACCTCAAGCAGCGGCGCCCTCGAGGCGATGGATTCCCCAGTCTGCGGCATCGTTGAAGCCGTCATGCCTGAGGTTCCACGAGCCAGCAGCGCGTCCGATGTCCGGGCGACGTGGTCTCCAGCGGGGGCTCCTCCTCGGTACAGCGGGTGATCACCAAGGGGCAGCGATCCGCAAATCGGCAGCCGCGCTGCACGGCGCCCAACGGAGGCACGTTCCCGGCAATGGCGTTGAGACGTCGCGGGCGACCTCCGGCATCCAATCGGGGGAGAGAGGCGAGGAGGCCGCGCGTATACGGGTGCCGAGGATCGGCAAAGAGGCGTGTGGTCTCGGCGTGCTCGACGATACGGCCGGCATACATGACGGCGACGGATTGGGCGACCTGGGCGATCACGCCGAGGTTATGGGAAATCAGCACCATCGCCGTGCCTAATCGCTCGCGTAACCCCGCGAGCAGGTCAAGAATTTGGGCCTGGACCGTCACATCCAAGGCGGTGGTCGGCTCGTCCGCGAAAATCAAATCCGGGTCGCAGGAGATCGCCATGGCGATCATGACCCGTTGCCGCATCCCGCCGCTCAATTGGTGGGGATACTCGCCCCACCGCTTATCAGGCGAGGGAATGCCGACGAGCCGCAACAGCTCGACGGTTTTGGCCTTGGCATCGGAGCGGGAGAGCCCCAGATGCAGTCTGAGCATCTCGGCAATTTGGTGGCCCACCGTCAACACAGGATTGAGGGCGGTCATGGGCTCCTGAAAGATCATCGCAATCCGCCGGCCGCGAATTGTGTGCATGACGTGGCCCGGCAGGGACAGGAGATCGTCCCCTTCCAGCCGAATCCGTCCGCCGGTCACACGACCAGGCGGGGGGACCAGCCGCAGCACGGAGAGCGCGGTCATGCTCTTGCCGCAGCCCGATTCGCCGACCAACCCCACCACCTCGCCCTGCAAAACAGTGAGATTGAGGCGATCGACCGCCCGAGCGGGACCGTTCGCGGTCGGAAACTCAATGGTGAGGTCGTTGATGTCGAGTAAAACGGGAGGCGCCGAGGAGCCGGGAGCCGCGACCCCTTTCACGACACGTGGTCGGGGTCGTGGGAGTCTTTGCGGGCCAGCGACAAATACACCGAGGCGTGATGATCATTACGAGAATCGAGATCGAGAGATTCCCATTCCTCCCGGGCGAGGTCGGGGAATCCGCTCATATAATAGGTGAGCCCGAGGTGAATGCCCGCGACCGTATAGCCGGGCGAGATTTCTTTCGCACGGAGGAACACGCGGATCGCTTCGTCATACGCACCTTGCTCTCGGAGCACGATGCCGACTTTCGTGACGATGTCGGGAAAACCGGGGCAGAGGGCTAATGCTTTTCGGTATTCTTCCAGGGCTTCAGTCCATAGCCCGAGGTTGGCATATCGGTCGCCCAATCCGGCATGTTCGTTTGCGAGGCGGCCTTGGACGTAAAAATCCACCGCATGCGGCGACGCTTTGACCAGCCGCGCCGCTTCATCGTAAACCAATTGCGCGTCGTCATACCGATTGAGATCGGCATACGTCACCGCGAGGTTGAGACTGGCTTCGGTATATCGAGGATTGGCCTGAACCGCCTTCAGGAACCACTCAGCCGCGGTCTCGATCTGACCTTGAAAAGCGGTAATCAATCCCAGGCGGTTATAAATATCGGCATACCCCTTGCCGTGCGACTGGACTAGCTTGAGATAGAGATCCTCCGCCTCGGGATATCGTCCCGCTTCGAAAAGGCGGAAGGCTTTTTCATATGTGGCACCAAAGTTTAGCGACACCGCTCAGTCTCCGACAGGGGTGACGCACTGTACAATAATTTGAAAAACCAAGTCAATTCACGACTGCACTGGCCCGTCGATTGACACCGCATCGTCGCTTCGTTACAGTCCGCGGGTTCCTTTCCGCGCCGGACGATAACCGATGATGATCCATGAGGCCGTGTTCGTGAAATCCTGCGTGGATCCCCGCGAATTTCCCGCCACGGGTTGGCCGGAAATCGCCTTCGCCGGTCGCTCGAATGTCGGCAAGTCGTCCTTGATGAATTTGTTATTGGGGCGTAAGCATCTGGTCAAGACGAGTGCGACGCCCGGCAAAACACAGACCGTCAATTTTTTTGCCGTGAACCGCACGTTCTACTTCGTCGACCTTCCCGGGTATGGATATGCCCGGGTCCCGCGCCATATTCAGGCCGGATGGAAATCCTTCATCGAATCCTATTTAGCGCAACGCCCGGTACTGCAGGCGGTTGTGTTGGTGCTGGACCCGAGACATCCTCCGACCGACTTGGATCGCCAGATGGACGAGTGGCTCCGTTCGTTTTCAATGCCGGTCATTCCGGTTGCGACCAAAGCCGATCAAGTTCCCCGCGGTGAGCGCTCGGCGGCGCAACGACGCCTTGGACTGGCGTTCGGCGGCGTTGCCGGCGACCACCCGATCTTTGTCTCGGCTAAAACCGGAGAAGGAAAGCGCGAATTCTGGGAACAACTCGCTCCTGTTCTGCGGTCGGCACCGTCGTTCTAGCCTTCGAAATCCTCTGCTGTCCTTGACACTCCATAAGCGGCGGTTATCTTTATGCCGCGCTGGATACGATCCTTGATGGTCCGGCAAGGAGGGTACGATGAATGCAAGAGGCATGACTCGATTAGTTCTTAGCGCAACTGCTGTGGCAGTTCTCTTAATCACGCTTTCACCTCTGATCACTGAATCCCGCGAGAGCGATCAAAAAGTCCGTAAAGCCCGACGGACGTTGATCACGATCGCGACGTTGGATCAGATGGCGAAGCTTCCCGGCGATATCGGGCCGCTTCCACCCGTTCCCATTCCGGCCGGGAATCCTCAAACAGCCGCCAAGATCGAATTGGGCAAGAAGTTGTTCTTCGATCCGCGCCTGTCCGGGAACGATCACTGGGCCTGCGCGACCTGCCACAGCCCCAGTTTCGGTTACAGCGACGGCCTTCCCCGTTCGTTGGGGTTCGGCGACGAAAAAGACATCGGCCGCCACTCGCCCACCATCATCAATATCGCGTATAACACCTCGCAGTTTTGGGATGGCCGGGCCACGACGATGGAAGAGCAGGCGATCCGGCCCATTGTGGCGCCGCGGGAAATGAATTCCGATCCGCAAGCGATGATTCAAAAAATCAGCGGCATTCGGGCCTACAATGAGCAGTTCAAGCAGGTATTCGGCGAGGCCCCGACGTTGAAGACGATCGGGATGGCCCTCGCGTCATTCGAACGCACCGTCGTCAGCGGTGAATCGGCCTTCGACCGATATGTGAAGGGCGACAAGCGGGCGTTGACCGATCAAGAAAAGCGAGGATTGATCTTGTTCATCAGCAAAGCGGCCTGCACCCAATGCCATGCGGGCCCCAATTTTACCGACAGCAGCTTCCATAACACCGGTTTGCCGCAGGCCGGTCCGTTGAAGGAAGACCTGGGTCGCTATGAGATCACGAAGAATCCCCAAGATAAAGGGGCGTTCAAAGTTCCCGGACTTCGCAACATCGAAATGACTGCGCCGTATATGCACACGGGCGAATTGGCCACGCTCGATGACGTGGTCGACTTCTACGATCAGGGCGGTGGGCCGGGGCCCAACAAAAGCGCGAAACTGCTCAAGCTGAATTTAAGTGACGGGGAGAAGAAGGACTTGGTCGTGTTTCTCAAAAGTCTAAATGGGGATATTCCGAAGATCGTGCTTCCCCAGCTTCCGCCGCGATCGTAATCAGTCTGGGCCTAGAGAGGAGGAGGAATGACGATGAATCGAATTGCTGTCATGCTTGGTGTGGTCATGTTCAGTGCGACCGCCGTGGCGGAAGCCGGGACGATCAGCGGGAAGGCGCGGATTGCGGGAAAGGAAAGCGCGGCACACATCCTGGTGTATCTGGAGGGGGTCCAAGGGGCCTTCAAGATTCCGGAGAAGCGACCGGAAGTGAATCACATCAATTTACAGTTCGATCCTCCGGTCTCGGCCGTGTTGAGAGGCACGACGGTCGATTTTCCCAACAGCGACTCCGTGTTTCACAGCGCCTTTTCCATCTCGCCGTCCAATCCTTTCGACCTCGGCCTGTACCAGAAGGGACGCGAAAAATTTGTCTTGTTTAAAAATCCCGGCGTTGTGGAATTGTTTTGCCACATTCACAGTCACATGCACGGGTTTGTGTTGGTCCTCGACAATCCCTATTTTTCAGCGACGAACGCTCAAGGGGAATTTACGATTGCCAACGTTCCTGACGGGGATTACACCATTAAGGCATGGGCCAATCCCACAACGGTCATGACCAAGACGGTAAGTCTTGCGGGGAATCGCGTCATCAACATGGATTTTACCTTGACGGCTTCGCGCTAAATAATTTTCGGACTGATACGGCGCAGGACCGTTTCGGCGGCCTGCGCCGTATCGCATGGATTCCTCGATCGCCTCCCGCTGCGCCCTGGGTCTCTGCCCGGCTTGACTTTTAGGTCACAACGAAGGCAACATAGCAGCGGTTTTTCAAGCCCAACGCGGCTCTGAAGCGGTTTTCAGGGCTCGTTTTATTTTGGCCAAAGAGGACACGAATGCCAGCCGTCGTCATCGTGGGGACCCAATGGGGCGATGAGGGAAAGGGGAAAATCGTCGACCTTCTCTCGCCGCAAGCCGATCTCATCGTTCGCTATCAAGGCGGTCACAACGCAGGCCATACCGTGGTGGTGGGGCCGCAGCAGTTCGTCCTTCACCTCGTGCCGTCAGGCATCCTCCATCCCGGCAAGGTCGGCGTGATCGGCAATGGGGTGGTGATCGATCCCGCCGCCCTCATCGAGGAAATCGACGGCCTCGCCTCTCGTGGGATCGAGTTGCACGATCGATTATTCGTCAGTCATCGCGCGCATCTCATCATGCCCTATCACAAGGCGATCGATAAAGAGAGCGAGAAACTCAAGGGCGCGAGGAAAATCGGCACCACGGGTCGCGGAATTGGGCCCACCTATGCGGATAAAATGGCGCGGGTCGGGCTTCGGGTCGCTGACTTACTGGACCCGGATCTCTTCCGTCAGAAGTTGGGGAACAGCCTGACCGAGATGAACTATCTTTTAGGTCGCCTCTATTCAGTTAAGGGGTTTGATCTGGACAGTGTCTACGAGGAGTACCTCGGCTACACGCAACGCCTTAAACCGTATATCACCGATACCGCGGAAATCGTCTACGACGCTCTCGCCGCCAAGCGGCGCGTGTTGTTCGAAGGCGCGCAGGGAACATTATTGGATGTTGACCACGGCACCTATCCCTTCGTGACCTCATCAAGCGCCACGGCCGGCGGCGCGTCGATCGGCACGGGAATCGGGCCGAATCGCATCGATCGCATCGTTGGCGTGACCAAGGCGTATTCGACACGGGTTGGAGAGGGTCCCTTTCCCACCGAACTCGGGGAGGAGGATGGTGGGGGAGCTCTCCGCGCACGCGGACAGGAGTTCGGGGCAACCACGGGACGACCCCGACGGTGTGGATGGTTTGACGCGGTCGTCGTTCGTTATGCCGTCCGCATCAATGGGCTTTCCGGACTGGCGATCACCAAACTCGATATCCTGGACGAGTGCGCCGACCTCAAAATCTGTACCGCCTACGAGCGAGCCGGGAAGAAATTTCTGTCGGTGCCGGCCGTCTCCGAACACTACGATCAATGTGTGCCCGTGTACGAGACTCTTCCCGGTTGGAAACAATCGACGGTGGGAGTCACTGAATACGAGCACCTTCCGCTCAATGCGAAGCGCTACCTTGATCGGATCTCGGAATTGGTGGAATGTCCTTTGGACGTGGTGTCAACCGGATCAAAACGTGATCAGACGATCGTCATCAGACGGCCCTTCGATGCTTGACACGGTTGGGGGGCTTTGATACGATCCGCGCCCTTACGTGAGCCGCTAGCTCAGTTGGTAGAGCACCGCCCTTTTAAGGCGGGTGTCCTGGGATCGAGGCCCAGGCGGCTCACCCGATATACCCCAAAGGCACAACACTCCAAGCCTCGGCGCGGAGAAGCGCGCCTGCGGTTGGCCACGCAAGCGAGGACCGTCCCTATCGTCTAGCCCGGCCTAGGACACCGCCCTTTCACGGCGGCGACACGGGTTCAAATCCCGTTGGGGACACCACGCGTTCGATGTGTGAGGCCTGGCCTGGAGAACCTTCAGGCGGCGTTCGACAGTTCGTGATCGATTTCTAAGAGGGCTTCGGTAAATGTGGCGACCGCGCGATCAATGTCCTCGCGGCTGACCACCAACGCGGGAAGAAATCGGACGACGCTGCGGCCGGCGCCGACGAGCAGCAGGCCCTTCTCGAAGCAGCGCTGGATGATGCGGTTGCGTACATCGGGCGCCGGCGTGCCTGATGCGCGGCCCTTGACGATCTCCACGCCGACCATGAGTCCCTTGCCTCGCACCTCGTATACCAGGTGCGAGCGATTGATCAGCGCGTTCAGCGCCGTCATCAAATAGGCGCCGGTTTCGGCTGCCTGGGTCATCAGGCCCCCATCGAGATGCCGGAGTGCGACCAACGCGGTTTCGCAGGAAATGGGATGGCCGCCGAAAGTATTGGCGTGGGCGCCAGGCGGCCAGTTCATGATCCGGCGGGGGGCGATCGTAGCCCCCAGCGGCATGCCGGCGGCCAAGCCCTTCGAGAGC